>QIEJ01000088.1 GCA_003228585.1 Pseudomonadota bacterium | reverse complement strand
AGTGTGTTATAGTTTACTATGTCAAGGAGGAATCAGGGTATGTACGCCATTATCGAGACGGGCGGTAAACAGTACCGTGTCAACGAGGGAGATATCATCAGGGTTGAGAAACTGCCTGCCGAGGTTGGATCCGACATCGAATTCGAGAGAGTTCTGATGGTTGGAGCAGGTGAGGACGTTAAGGTCGGGATGCCTCTGGTCGATGGCGCCAAAGTTATGGGCAAGGTTGTTGAGCAGGACCGCGGTAAGAAAATCGTGGTTTTTAAAATGAAACGCCGGAAGAATTACCGCAGAAAACAGGGGCACCGCCAGGATTACACAGGTGTCAGGATCGACAAGATAGAACAGGAATAGTTGTTTTTAGTGGAGGTCATAAATGGCTCACAAAAAAGCTGGTGGAAGTTCCAACAACGGAAGGGACAGCAAATCCAAGCGGAGAGGGATCAAGCGCTTCGCGGGTGAGGCCGTTCGCGCCGGAAACATCCTCGTCAGACAGTGTGGAACTAAGCTCCACCCTGGTGTAAACGTCGGACTGGGTAGGGACTACACTCTGTTCGCAAAGGTTGACGGGATCGTCAAGTTTGAGCGTAAGGACAAACATCGCAAGCAGGTCAGCATCTATACTTCCAATTAAACGAGTATCCTCCCGCCGGTCCCGATGAGATTTATTGATCGTGTCAGGATCTTAGTGGAGTCCGGATCTGGAGGAAACGGCTGCGTCAGTTTTCGGCGCGAAAAGTATGTTCCCCGCGGAGGTCCCGATGGTGGTGATGGGGGCCGAGGCGGTGATGTTATTATTCGAGCCGATCCCCATCTGTCTACCCTCATCGATTTCCGCTACAAAAAAGAATACAAAGCTCCTGATGGCGCCCGGGGACATGGGTCCCGCATGACCGGTCGTAGTGGAGAATCCCTGATCCTTGATGTCCCTCCCGGCACCCTTATTGTTGATGCCGGGACGAATCATGTCCTGAAGGATCTTGTGGAAGGGGAGTTCCTCGCAGCCCGGGGTGGCAGCGGCGGAAGGGGCAACGCCCGGTTCGCCACGTCCACCCGGAGATCACCCAGGTTTGCCGGGGAGGGTAAGCCTGGTGAAACTCTGGATCTTACCCTGGAGCTGAAACTCATCGCCGATGTTGGAATTATCGGCCTTCCCAATGCAGGTAAATCAACTTTGATCTCGAGGATATCAGCTGCCCGTCCAAAAGTTGCCGATTACCCTTTTACGACGCTGGTTCCAAACCTGGGAGTCGTCCGGATGGAGGATCACCGCAGCTTTGTTGTCGCGGACGTACCCGGCCTGGTGGAGGGGGCCCACAGGGGAGTCGGCCTGGGGCATCAGTTTTTAAGGCATGTGGAAAGAACCTCCGTACTCCTGCATCTTGTGGGACTGGGTCCCGGTGATGGCGATCCCGTAGAGGCTTTCCGGACTGTCAGGAAAGAACTTGAGGAGTATGCCTCCAGCCTGGCTGAGAAACAGTTTATTGTCGCACTGACCAAGAGTGATATTCTTACTGCAGAAGCCGGAGAGAATGTTGTCAGGGAGTTGGATTCCGCTGCCGGGACCCGCACCCATCTGGTTTCGGCCGTGTCAGGAACGGGAATGAGCAATCTTCTGGGTGATCTGGCCCGGATAGTGGAAAAATCAAAGCAGGGGGAGCAGTCGGAATGACCGTGGTGCGTGAGGATGTCCTTCGTGACAGGAGGAGCATCATCGTCAAGCTGGGAAGCATGATCCTTGCTGCGCCCCAAGGCGGTGTAGACCAGGATCTCATCGATGCTCTGGCTGCAGAAATGGCGGATCTGAGGCAGGATGGATACCGATTCGTCATCGTCAGCTCGGGTGCAATACTTATGGGGCTTCGGGAGATGGGCCGGAGCACTACTCCCAGGGCCATGAAATTGAAGCAGGCCCTGGCGGCCATTGGACAGAGCAAGCTGATGCATGCTTATGATGAAGCGTTTTCCAGGCACGGGATCAAGGTCGGACAGATGCTTCTCACAAGAGAGGGGCTGGAGGATCGTAAGCGTTTTGTGAACTCCAGAAACACACTGGGAGCACTTCTGAGGATGGGAGTCATTCCCGTTATTAACGAGAACGATTCAATCGCAGTTGAGGAGATCATGTTCGGGGACAATGATTTTCTCTCCTCCATGGTGGTCAATCTTACCGATGCCGATCTCCTGGTAATCCTGACTGATATCGCCGGCCTTTACGACAGGGATCCAAGGCTCGGTGAGGGCCGTCTAATCGAGGTAGTCAAGGAGGTTGATGAGAAGATCTTAGGCATAGCCGGAGGGCCGGGCGATTCAGGGTCCGGTGGTATGTCAAGCAAGGTTATGGCAGCCAAGAGAACAGCGCGAATGGGTGTTCCGACGGTGATTGCCGATGGGCGAACCCCTGGAAATCTGACGCGGATTCTGAAGGCGGAACCGGCAGGAACTCTTTTCCTGCCGGCGAGAGACAAACTGGCATCGAGAAAGCACTGGATCGCATATTCCGCGGGGATCAATGGCACTCTCGTCCTTGATGATGGTGCTGTCAGCGCTGTTGTTGAGGGAAAAAGAAGCCTGCTTCCCGCAGGGATCAAGGATGTCAGGGGATCTTTTGAACAGGGAGGTCTTGTCCAGTGCCTTGACCAGGATGGAAGAGAAATTGCCCGGGGTTTTACCTCCTTTTCCGCTGACCACATTCGCCTGATCATGGGGAAACACAGCGAGGAGATCCGGGAGATCCTGGGATTTTTCCCGGGAGAGGAGGTAATCCACCGGGACGATCTTGTTCTCAAGGAATAGCCCGTGCGGGCTATTCCTTGAGAACGAAGTTCTAAGTACGAAGTTTGAAGAAAATTCAGCGTCTAGAATCTAGACTCCAGACCCTAGAAACAGTTTTTTTGGATATTGGATATTGGATTTTGGATTGATACCCTGAAACCTTTCCAGGAGAAGACAAAATGGACATCACCAAACTCATGCGGGAGATGGGGCAGAAAGCACAACAGGCAGGACGCGAGCTTGCCGGTGTCCGGCCTCTGGACAAGAACAGGGCTTTGGAGATGATCGCCGAAAAGTTGAGAGGATCAGCAATCCAGCTCATGGCCTGGAACAGCAAGGATCTCGAAGCTGGGGAGAAAAACGGCCTGTCCGCCGCGATGCTCGATCGACTGCGTCTGACAGAAGGCCGGATTGAGGATATGTCCGCCGCGTTGGAGGATATAGCGGTTCTTCCAGATCCTGTGGGTGAAGTTACCCGGATCTGGAACCGCCCGTCAGGATTTCGTGTCGGGCGCATGAGGGTTCCCATAGGAGTTATAGGCATTATCTATGAATCACGACCAAACGTGACCGTTGACGCGGCCGCGCTGTGCATGAAGTCAGGAAACGCATGTATCCTGAGAGGGGGCTCCGAGGCCATCCACTCGAACCGCGCATTGGCTGCTGTGTTCCAGGAGGGAATCGCCGCTGCCGGTCTTCCCGAAGATGTCGCCCAGGTTGTTCCCACAACCGATAGAGCAGCTGTAAACGCTCTTCTCACCCTTGACGAGTATATCGATATGATCATACCCAGGGGCGGTAAGGGACTGATCCGGATGATCGTGGAGAACTCTACAATACCAGTCGTCAAACACCTGGATGGCATATGCCACACTTATGTTGACACTGGGGCTGACCTGGATATGGCCATGAATATCTGCCTGAATGCCAAACTGGACAGGCCGGGTACCTGCAACGCCATGGAGACTCTCCTGGTTCATCGTGACATTGCACCGACACTGCTCCCCGATCTTATCAGGCAGATGATGGACGAGGAAGTTCAGATCAGAGGGTGCGATGAAACAAGGGATCTGGTTCCCGGGATCATGAGTGCCACTGAACAAGACTGGGCGACGGAATATCTCGACAAGATTCTCTCTGTTAAAGTGGTTGGTGGTATGGATGAAGCCATGGATCACATTGCCCGGTACGGTTCCTCGCACACGGATGTCATCGTAACCAGAGATCATCCCAATGCGGAACGGTTCATCAGAGAAGTGGACTCATCGGCTGTGATGGTAAACGCGTCATCGCGGCTCAACGATGGATTTGTTTTTGGTCTCGGTGCTGAAATTGGAATCAGCACTGGCAAGCTTCACGCTCGAGGCCCCATGGGCCTGGAGGAACTGACCTGCCAGAAGTTTATTGTCCTTGGCGAGGGGCATTTGAGGGAATA
>QIEJ01000182.1 GCA_003228585.1 Pseudomonadota bacterium | reverse complement strand
GGTCCGCCAGGTGGTATTGAACCTGGATCGTTCCACCGACGGTCACCGTTTTCTCCCCGTCCTGATAAACGGTGACCCGGGCGTGAGCGGGAAGAGCAAAACAGACACCGGTCATGACGAACAAACATGACAGGATGATGAGTCGTTTCGGCAATGTTCCACTCCCCTTCTGAGGTTGGTAACTTTGACAATGTCGCAGATTAATATATCAGAGCGTGAGCGGGATTGGCAGGGTGCGTTTCTTTGAAAGTGAGCAGTAGTCAGTTCCATTGTTAATTTAATGGTGTCAGAGCACTTTCCTGTTTCAAGTTTCAGGTTCCAGGGAGATTCAAACGGCCGTCATCGCGAGCGACACGCCTGAAATGTTGGCCTCAACCATCCGAGATTGCCACGTCACTCCTTCGTCGCTCCTCGCAATGACTTCGTTTTTTCAAAACCCTACAATTCAGATTTCCTCTGTGGCTCTCTGTGGCCCGTCCCCGGAGGACGGCTCTGTGTACTCTGTGTTAAAAGTTTTGAACTCGGGTTCGGGCTCGTTTACGTTCACGGGACCTAAGGCCTGGGCACCATGGACGGGAAAGGTATCCCGAACTGGTCGTTGATCCCCGTGGCAACCACCTTTACCTCGCCTGTGGACATATCCACCGCATGAACCAGGACCCTACCGGCCCCTGTGGTTGAGGAGGCAATCATATATCTTCCTCCCCCAGGGCCTGCCCCCATAAGAACCAGGATCGCAGCCGTGGCGAGAACACCCAACAGGAAGAACTTCACATTGTCCCTGGAAATTGCCTTTAATTTTTCAGTCATTGTATCCTCCTTTGTGGTTTTACTTTTTCAATCCAAGATCCAAATTCCAATATCCAAAATTTAATCCCGTTCATCCTGTCAAAAAAAGTTTTCCTACTGTCTACTACGCTTAATATACTCAAGCATCTGCCTCGCAACGGAATGGTTCGGGAATCTCGAAAGTGTTTCCTCGGCCAGAGAAGCGGCTTCGCGGAACATATTTCTCTTGATGTAATAATCAGCCAGAGCATAGAAATAGTCCGAATTGTCCGGGGCGAGGTCCAGAGCTTTTCCCAGAGCTGCTTCTGCCTCCAGGTCATTGCCCATCGCTTGAAGCAGAAGGCCCAGGTTGTAGTGAACCCGGGGATAGCCGGGCATCCCCTCAGCAGCTTTTCGCAGATACGCGGCAGCCTCCACCGGCCGGTCAATCTCAGCGTAAAGGAGACCCAGGGAATAGGCGACCTCGTAAAGGTCAGGGTTGGCATCAAGTGCTTCCAGAAGAAATTTTTCCGCTTCCCGGTTCCTTCCTCCCTTATTGTACAACATGGCCAGGTTGACTTTGGCAGGGTAGAAAAGATCATCTATGCGGATGGCCTCCAGATAGTACTTCTCGGCTTCGTCAGGTTTGCCCATGTTTGCGTACAGGTTACCCAGATTGTAACCGGCAAAGGAGAAATCCAGGGAGTAGGCCATGGTATCCTCATACTCTCCCAGTACCTCTGGAAGCTTTTCCCTCTGATCAGCCTTGAGGAAATCTGAAGGCACCCCGGCGAGGCTGCGAGCGGCCTCGATGCGCACCGCCCTCACCGGATCCCAAAGAAGCGGCGCAATCAACTCCACCCTTTCCTCAGGAGAGAGTTCTTCTGATTGGACGATAGCGGTGTGCCTGACCAGGGGCTCCTCATCGGCCAGGGCACGTTTGATGACGGGGATCACTGCATCGGGTGGATAATTCCTCAGGAGGGACAGTGCTGTCGCCCTGACGATGGCAGGATAGAGTCTGTCGTCAACAATCCGAACCAGGCCCTCGAGGGCTCCAGGCTCGCCCCGCCGGCCAGCGGATATAACGGTGCCGAACTGAGGCTTGCGGGAAATCCCGTACCATTTTGCATACCAGTCCACGGACCACTGAAGCGGTTTGTCGTCGTGGCAGCCGACCATACTGCAGGCATCCGGTGTCCCGTCAGTCTGGTTCAGATCCGGCCTGGGCACACGGATGCTGTGATCGGCTCTGTAGTCAATGACCATGTAGGGCCGCTGGGGCATGTGGCAGTTGATGCACTGCCAGCCGTCGCTGGGCCTGTCCTGGTAAAACTCCTTGTGGAAATGGTGGTCAGCCGTATTGTACGTGTCCGCCCGGTGACACTGCAGACACAGATCGTTCCCCTCACGAACGGGCTTTAAGCTGTGGATATCATGACAATCACTGCACCTGACTCCCATCCGGTACATCTTGCTCTGGACGAAGGAACCGTAAACGTAAACCTCGTCCTGGATCTGACCGTCTGCAAAGTACATCCCCTCGCTGAGCAACTCCGGCAGAAAGGTGTCCAGTTGTTCGATCTGGGCGTGGTCATAATCGCCCAGAATCGTGCGGCGGGAATGGCAGGGGGCGCAAAGTTCCACCATCTGTCTCGATTCCAGATCTCCCGTCTGCACAGCCAGTTCAAAATCCAGGCTCGCAGGACGGGCCATGGGATCGATCCCGGCCCACTGGACATGGAGGGATCCGGGGCCGTGGCAGGCCTCGCAACTGACGTCGATCTCCGACCAGGTTGTCCCGTAGGTTTCGGTCCCGGGATCGTAATTTTTCCTCAGATCGGTGGAATGACACTCGGCGCACATGCCGTTCCAGTTCTGGGCGTTTCGCGTCCAATGCAGCCAGTCCTCCGGTGGGGGTGGGTCCTCAGGGTACAGGTGAAACCATCTTTCCCCCTCCACATCCCATGCGATAGACAGGGCCTGCATGCGGCCTCCCGGAAAGGGGACCAGATATTGCTGGAGGGGCCATGCGCCGAAGGTATAGGTGATCTCAAATTCGTCCATCTCTCCGCCGGGACCTTCGGTGTAAACAAAGAATTTGCCGTCTCTTTGATAGAACTTTGAGGTGACGCCTTCGTTCGTAAATATCGAATCGTCAAAGTCGCCCTGAACAGTTTCTTCGTTGGCGATATCCATGGCCAGATCGTGATAGGATCCCCGCCATTTTTCCCAGGCTTCCTTATGGCATTCGATACATTTGTCCCTGCCCACGAATTCAGCCATTGGCTCAGGTTCATAGATCGACCTCGCCCTTGCGAAGTCCTCCTTCATCAGATAGGCCGGAAAAGACAGGACGATCACCAGTGTGGCGATGAAGCCAGCGAATTTGTATGTTCTAAGGTCATCCATCATTTTATTGGACAGGATTTATCTGATCTCCGGAATAAATCCAGTCAATCCTGTTGATCCTGTCAAAACTAGAAAGGCTTCGTTACCTGATCATCTCTGTATCTTTTTCGCTTAACGGTTCTGTCTAAAAAAACCTTCACGATATTATTTTCGATTTCAATTTGAAACAGATCCAACGCACGGGGTGCCGGTGGATTGATGACATTTCCTGTAATGTCAAAGGAAGACGCATGGCATGGGCAGATGAATCTGTTCTGGTCCGGTACCCATGGTACAGTGCAGCCAAGATGCGTACACACCCGTGACAGAGCCAGGAACCCCCCGCCCTCCAATCGGGCGAGATAGAATTTCCCCTGGGGAAAAGCGGTTACGGAGCCGGGCTCAAAGCGGTCGATGGGACCGGCGATTATCGTGTTCTGGGCATCTGTTTCCGCCTTGGGCTTGCGGGGACGGAGGAAAGAGACAAGAACCCATATTAGCTCTACAAGCAATGCTACCCCAAGTAACAGCCATAATTTGGAGAGAAAACTTCGACGGGATTTATCTTTAAGATTCTTAAGTTCTTCTGGCATTAAAACATCTCACTTCTATTTCTGCCCTTAAAGTGGCCACACAAGTTTCATGCCTTCGCCTCTGAACCAGACACCAACAATCGTTAAAACAACAAACGAGACAAAGAGGAAAACAAACACCGATTGAACAGCTTCGGCTTTCGATGCTTCGTACTTATTTTTCAGGAGAAGATAATATCCAGTCAAACCGCCAAGCACCAGTAAATACGGTATGAGACCGTTGCTGATCTCCGTGGGAAGGCCCGGCATCAGGGCGGGCAGGTCAATAAAAAACTCGTCGAGAAGAACCAGGGCCGGCGTCACAACAAACGCAACTGTTGCCGAAACCACAGCCATCCTGCGTCCCTTTTCCGAAATAAACCACACGCCCGGATCATCCCCGTACTTCAGATAGGGGATCGAGACAAGGAAGAGGACAGCCGTGATGGGGATGAAGAGTACCGCAAACAGGGGATGGAAGTGCAGGAGCAGTTCCTGAATCCCCATGAAATACCATGGAGCCCTGGCCGGATTGGGGCTCATTCCCGGATTGGCCATCTGATCGAGGGGAGCATGGAACAGAACGGAAAAGACAAGAACAAACGCAAGAAGCACAAGCGCCACGGCCAGTTCCTTTGTCACCAGGGAGGGAATAGTGTTGGCGCGGTCCGGTTTGTCGGAAGGCGCCTCCCCTTCCTGCCTGGGCAGGACAACACCGCCGGCCTTCCTCACCCTCCAGAAATGCCACGGCATGAAGATAACAAAAAGAACAGGAAAGATGGTCGTGTGAAGGGTAAAGAAATTTGTCAGTGTCGCTGCCCCGATCCCGGTTCCGCCCCGGATCGTTCTCTGCAGCCATAGTCCGGCCACGGGGATATAGGCAAGCATGCTGGTCATGATAGTGGTGGCCCAGTAGGCAAGCTGGTCCCAGGCAAGCAGGTACCCTGTAAAGTTGGCAAGAACCACCAGAAGAAGCAGACTGAGACCAATGATCCAGTTGAACTGCCGTTCCCTGTGAAAACCTCCGGTGAAATAAACCCTCAACAGGTGAAGCAGAGCGACAATAATCAGGAAATTTGCGCTCCAGTGATGAATGCTGCGGACAAAACTTCCAAACATGACCTCCCTCTGAAGGGTCAGGATGGAACTGTAAGCCTCCATGGGAACGGGACGGTAAACAAACATGAGGAGAATGCCCGTCAGTGCGAGGACAAGGAAAAGTACGAGGCTCATCCCACCCAGACCCCAGGTGTGCGTGTAACGGATGGTGGATACGGGTACGGTGGGAGGGTGGATGTGCAGGATCAGAAAATCAAGGACTGTCCGTCTTCGCTGCCGGTCGTCGACAGGGACAATGGGCCCCTTGAAGACAGACCCCCACACCCTCCGTAAAAGACTGTCCTGATCACGTTGAAGATTTTCCCCTGGCATGTTCCTGGGTCTCCCCTTCCTTTTTTTGGTTCATCCGAGGAATGAGTACATGCGGGATTCCAGGTTTCAGGTTTCAGGGGCCTCATCCAGAATCCAAGAAAAACCGCGGTCATTGCGAGGCCCGGAGGGCCGTGGCAATCTCATGGAGCAAAGCGACTGCAGCGGTCTCGGATCGCTGAGATCGCTTCGCACGGATTCAGCTCGCGATGACGATCGCCGGTAGTCGAAATACCCTTACTTCGACACTTCGTTACTTCGATACCTCCATCATCACGCCCGTCATGCCATAAGCGTGAGGGGAGCACCTCAACAAACGCCCCTGCCTGCCCTGAGCCTGTCGAAGGGTGCCCTCTGTGTTAAAAGAGCTTTTGATTTCAGACTCTTTCACATTCACGGGGAAGAATCCGGCGGGAACTCCTTGAGGATTCTGGACACGGCTTGTGTGATTCTCCGGTCACGCTCCTCTGCAGACAGGTTTTCCTCGATGGCTCCCGTTGTCGAGCCCTGCCAGATCAGTGTATTGCCATCCAGGAAATTCAGGACAAGGGTACCCTCTCTCATCTGTGAAACGTTGGCGGTGTTTGAGCTGATGGAAATGCTGGATCTTCTGGATCTCGAACCGCTGCTGGACCTGCCGAAGGACATCCCCATCCCCATGCTGACGTTGGAGGACCTCGGTGATGTGACCTGCGCCCAGTAGGTGAC
>QIEJ01000267.1 GCA_003228585.1 Pseudomonadota bacterium | reverse complement strand
TCTCCAATCGCTCTACCGAAAAACCAGAGTAGACAAGTCGGGAATGCGCGTTATCCTATTAGTAGGTAGGCTTTCTGGTAAATAACCATTATTCAGAGGAGGAACCTTATGGCCAAGTGGAACATAGACCCTGCCCATTCCGACGCCCAGTTTGCCGTCAGGCATCTTATGCTCAGCAACGTCAAAGGATTGTTTCACGGGGTCAGCGGTTTGATCGAGTTTGATGCGGACAATCCCGCCGGCTCATCTGTGGAAGCGGCCGTCGAGATCGACACCCTGACAACAGGCATCAAGGACCGGGACGAACACCTCAAGAGCGGGGATTTCCTGGATGCAGCCAACCATCCGCAGATGACATTTCGAAGCAGCAGTGTTAAGACTGGCGCCGGAGGTAAAGCCTGGGGGTTGATCAAGGGTGACCTGACCATCAGAGGGATAACGCGGCCGGTAACCCTCGAGGTCGACCACCAGTTCGGTCCCGTAAAGGACCCCTTCAAGGGGCAGAATCACATCGGTTTTAACGCCACAACAAGGATCGAAAGAGGTGAGTTCGGCATGAAGTGGAACGCCGAACTGGAAGGCGGGGGCGTCATCGTCGGTGAAAGTGTTCAGATCACCCTGGATGTGGAAGCGATTTTGGATGAATAGGTCAGGAGACAGGAGGCGGAATACAGGAAACAGGAGAAATACCTGAATCGCAGTGTCGCCTGGAGTCAAAGTCTCTCTCACCCGGAAGGCAAGGGTTCGCCTGCCCTGAGCTTGTCGAAGGGTTCCCCTTAACTCCAGCCGACTCTTTACCTTTAATTATACTTGAACCTTGAACCTTGCTCCTTGAACCTGAAACTAATCCTGTCCATGCACTTGGAGTTCGGGATCAGGGTGAAAAAAACACTGCGGATCGTCGGCGAGGATGTCGCCGTCGCCTGTCAGGCAGGAGGAAGCGTAAGCGATGGCTCTGCAGCCCCTGCACACAGACCATCGTTGGCATTGACCGCAGCGTCCGGGGTAGAGACTTTTGTCCCTCAATTTCAGCAGCACCGGTGATGAGGCCCAGAGTTCCCGAAATGAGTCGGTGCGGATATTTCCAATGGGGACATCCAGCCGCCTGCAGGGGAGCAGTGTGCCGTCGGGCATAATGGTAATACCGGAGATGCCGGCAGCACAGCCGCCGATGGCCACCGGACTTTTTACATCGTCGGCAACCTCGTTGGTTTCAGGATTAAAGAGGCAGGAAGCTACAGGATCGCCGGTGACCAGGTTCAGATTGTCGAGATCCAATCCGGCAAGGTTTTCATACAGGCTCTGCACCTCCTGGATGCTGAGCATGTGCTGCGACATTGATGCCCCTTTGCCGCATGGAACGATTCTGGAAAAACCGAGATTATGCACGCCGAGAGATCTGGCCAGGCCGATCATATCCATGAAATACGGAGCATTGATTCTGGATAGGGTCACATTCATCGTGACAAGGTGCCCTATGTTCAGCAGGGTTGAGATACCCGACAGCGCTTTGGAAAAACTGCCTTCCCCGCGAATACGGTCGTGTATGGGTTCGGGCCCCTCTACGCTGACCTGGACACCCTTTACCGGGACCTGTGCAAGCCTCCTGGCTCTGTCCCCGGAGAGAAGAGTCCCGTTGGTGAGCAGGTAGATGTGGAAACCGCGACGGGCAATGATATCGAGAATCTGAAAAAGGTCTTCACGGAGGAACGGTTCACCACCGGTGACATTCCAGCTTGCATCGAGGTTGATACCGTAGGAATTTCTCCACTCATCAAGAGTGCTGTCAAACTCGTCGACGGTGTTTTCAATTTCCCGAAGAGTTACTTCCTCACCGGCCGATTCACGTTGGTAGCAGTGCCGGCAGGTCAGATTACATCGGGATGTCACATGAAGTTGGAAAAAGAACTCCATGGAGGCTGTGACAGACATGTTCGGCTACCTCGGGAGAAGAAAAAAAGACACATCCCCGATTGGTCTCGAGGATGTGTCCGTCATAATTTACTCAACTTTGTCGCTGAACCAGCAACGTCAGGATTTTCAGCCGTTTCACTTACGGCAGGCTTTCACGGGTTGATTACTGATGGCCTTTTTCAGAGTGGTCCAGTACTCTTCTTCCCGTTTTCTAGCTTCATCGGTCAGCCATTTTTGCACCTGTGTCACCCCCTTTCCCCAGCGGTATTGAGATAAGAGATGCTGCAAGGAAAAACTATATAGAAAGTCTATAGTATTATTTTTCTAATGTCAAAGCGAAACCATGAAGGAATATAGGGTAAAATAGGAGAAGAAGAACGATCCTCAAATAAAAAAAGGAGGAGATCAATGGCCACGATAAAGCTCAAAGGGAGTCCCATAAACACGGTTGGAGAACTACCTGGAGCAGGTACGCAAGCACCGGATTTCATCCTGACAAAAAACGATCTTTCGGATGTCAGGCTCATGGAATTCAAGGGAAAGAAGGTGGTGCTCAACATCTTTCCCAGTCTCGACACTGATGTTTGCGCTCGATCCGTCATTAGATTCAATGAGGCTGCCGGAGCACTGGACGACACGGTGATCCTGTGTATCTCAAAGGATCTTCCATTCGCCCAGGTGAGGTTCTGCGGATCGAAGGGTCTGGACAATGTTATATCCCTGTCAGCTTTCAGATACCGGTCCTTCGGTAACAGTTACGGTGTGAGGATAACCGATGGGCCATTAAGCGGTCTTTTATCCAGGGCGATCGTGGTGCTCGATGAGACTGGAAAGGTGATCTACACCGAACAGGTTCCGGAGATAACTCAGGAGCCGGACTATGATGCCGCACTGGCATCTTTAAATTCCGGAGGTTGAGTATGCAGACACCGCTTCAGATTGTGTTTCGAGGTATGGAGACTTCCAGGGCCGTCAAAGACAATATAGAAGAGAGGGTTGAAAAACTGGAAAAGATTTTCGATCGCATTATTTCATGCCGTGTGGTTGTAGAGCTGCCGCACCGGCATCAATCAAAGGGGAAGCTGTTCAACATCACTATTGATCTTTCAGTCCCCGGCGATGTGATCGTTGTGAACAGGGCGCCGTCCGAGCACCATGCCCTGGAGGATATATATGTTGCGATTAAGGATGCCTTTAATACAGCCCGGCGTCAGCTGGAGGACTATATTCGTCGTCGGCGCAAGGAGGTTAAAACCCACGAGGAAACTCCCAAAGCCCATGTTGTGAAGCTTCTTCCGGAACAGGACTGCGGGTTTATTGAGACCAGGGAGGGAAGGGAGATATACTTCCACCGGAACAGTGTCGTGGACGGTTACGAAAGCCTCACAGTCGGCAGTGAGGTGAGGTATGTGGAGAAAAAGGGCGACGAGGGACCTCAGGCGAGCACAATAGCGCTCATCTGATGAAAATCCTGCTGTTATCCGCTTACGATGCCGCAAGCCACAAAAGGTGGCGGGAGCAGCTTGTCCGTCATCTCGACACCTATGAGTGGACCGTGCTGTCTCTGCCTCCACGCAACTTCGCCTGGCGCAGCAGAGGCAATGCTCTTACCTGGGCGTGCAACTCGGCAGATATCCTGACGGCCGGCTACGATCGTGTACTGGCAACCTCCATGGTTGACCTGGCGGGCTTGAGGGGGCTGATCCCCGAACTGAGTGAGATTCCCACCGCGGTCTACTTCCATGAAAATCAATTCGCCTATCCTGAGCGACTGGAGAGAAAAGAAGGCCAGAATTATCAGTTGACAAACATCTTCACAGCTCTGACCGCCGACAGTGTGCTTTTCAATTCACAATATAATCGACAGAGTATGCTTGAGGGCATAACGACCCTGTTGAAGATGATGCCTGACTGCATTCCCTCCGGAGTGGTTGAGACCATTGAGGACAGATCCGAGATCATCCCCGTACCCCTGGAGAAGCACTGTTACCTGAAACATGTCCCTCCCGCGGATTGCTCCCCTCTGACCCTCGTGTGGAATCATCGCTGGGAGCATGACAAGGCGCCCGAGCGGTTTTTCCATGTTCTTTTTGCACTGGCAGACAAGGATATCCCCTTCAAAGTGCACGTCATGGGACAGCGGTTCAGGGATTGCCCACCGATATTTGACCAGGCGAGAGAGCGCCTCTGTGATCAGATCCTTACCTGGGGATATGTGTCCAATGAAGAAGATTACAGGAAAATTCTAGCCGCCAGTGATGTGACAATGTCCACTTCACTTCACGATTTTCAGGGCCTTGCTGTCCTTGAGGCCGTCGCGGCCGGGTGTGTTCCGCTGGTACCGGATCGCCTGGCCTACAGGGAGTTTTTTGAGGACCGTTTCCGGTTCCCCTCTTTACCAGAATATGCCAAAAGGGAAAATGAAGGTTTGCTGGAGATATTGGTTCGGATGTGTTCGGACCCCCGCTCCGTCCGGGAAACACCGGTACCTTCTCTGGATTGGCTTTCCTGGGAGAATCAGTCGGAAGCGTACAGGACCGTTCTAGAGGAAAGGTGACCACCTCAGGGAAAGGGATAGAGGGGGAAACAGATGGTCGGAACTCTCGGCCTTCATTCCGACCGGACTCTACCCTGTCTGAAAGATCTAACTGACGTTGTCCACCAGGAGGGATGACGACTATGGAGGATCCAGGGATAACAGATTCCGATTCCTCGAACAGATCGTTCTCGCTGTCAGAAAGGAGATTGGTCCAGGTTTTCCACTGACCCCTCGGACAATCTCGATGGGGGAATTGAGATAGAGGATGCCGTTGACACGGCCAGGCGTCTCGAGAAGCTGGGCGTTGACGCCATCGAAGTTAGCGCGGGGACTTCAGGATCGGGAGATGGCGTTCCGGTGAGAAAAGGCATCAACAGGGAAGACAGGGAAGGTACAATGCCCCGTTCGCACGCAGGATCAAGGAGGTCGTCAATGTCCCGGTGATCCTGGTGGGAGGCCTTCGATCCTTTTCCGTGATCGGAACGCCTCTCACGGAAGAGGTATGCTGACATGCTCTCCCTCTCCCGTCCCCTGATACGGGAACCCGATCTCGTCAACATCTGGAGAGAAGCACCGGATCACCGTTCCACCTGCATCTCCTGTAACAAGTGCTTCCGCCCCGGCATGCGGGAGGGCG
>QIEJ01000013.1 GCA_003228585.1 Pseudomonadota bacterium | reverse complement strand
TACTCAACCCGCATTGAAAATCCCATAACGACGAACTACCGAGGCTGTGATGTCTATAAATGCGGGCCCTGGAGCCAGGGGCCGGTCTTTCTGCAGCAGCTGAACATACTGGAGGGTTATGATATTGCTTCCATGGAGCACAATTCCCCTGAATACATCCACCTCCTGATCGAGACGGCAAAACTGGCCTTTGCCGACAGGGAACAATATTATGGAGATCCGGACTTCGTTGATGTTCCATTGGACATGCTCCTGTCCAAGGAATATGCGGCCCAACGGCGCAAGTTGATCGATCCGGAAAACGCTTCCATGGAACTGCGCCCGGGCAACGCGCCGTCGAAAAGACCCCGGGAGATAGAGGGCGGCTCTGACCTGCACAAGGGGGACACCACTCATCTGGACGCCGTGGATCAGTGGGGCAACATGATAGCGGCAACACCGAGCGGAGGGTGGTTCAGGAGCTCCCCTGTCGTAGAAGGTCTCGGCTTTCCGTTAGGTACCAGGATGCAGATGTTCTACCTGGATCCGAACCACGCCAATGCTCTCGAGCCGGGCAAACGGCCTCGTACAACCCTCACCCCTTCGCTGGTGCTCAGGGACGGTAAGCCGTTTATGGTGTTCGGTACCCCGGGCGGTGACCAGCAGGATCAGTGGACCCTCCAGTATTTCATAAACTGCGTGGATTTTGGGATGAATATGCAGGCGGCAGTGGATGTCCCCGCCTTTCACTCCAGCCATTTTCCGGCATCGTTCTTTCCCCATGGAGCTGAGCCGGGGACAATGAGCATAGAAAGCCGGGTTCCGGAAGCCACCATTTCAGATCTCGAGGCCAGGGGGCACATTGTCAGGGTCGCGGGAGAATGGAGCCACGGCCGCGTGCTCGGTATCCGGTACGACGCTGACAGCGGTCTCATGTCCGGTGTAGCGTCGCCCCGTTTGGAGACAGGGTATGCGATGGGGTGGTAGAGGTACACAGAGGCGTTCGCAGTCAAAGTCTCTCTCACCCGGAAAGCAAGGGTTCGTTCCTCTTTGCTCCGAACGCCTCTGATATTTTGAGAATCAGGATAGAGGAAAGCGTTTGTCATTGCGAGAAGTCACGCCTTGGGCGTGACGACGCGGCAATCTCGGGAAGTTTTACCGTAAAGGACTCAAGATATATCAGGGCTCCCTCCGGGGATGGAGGGAGCCCTTTACCTGGAACCTGGAACATGAAACCTGAAACTGTCCTTAGGCTATCGACTCTTTCGGATAGCGTTTCGGGTACTTCTTCCTCAGGGTCGCCTGGGCCGCGGAAAGGCGGGCCTGAGGAAGCCTGAAGGGCGATCCGCTCACATAGGTCAGTCCCACTTCATAGCAGAACTCCACCGACTTGGGATCCACCTGCTCGCCGCAGATCCCCATCTTCATGTTTTCCTTGCCCTTGATCTTCCGGCTGGAGTCAATAGCCATCTTCATCATCAGGCCTACGCCCTTCTGGTCGATGGTAATGAAGGGGTCGTCCTCAAAGATCCCCTGCTCGACATAGTAGGGAAGGAACCTTCCGGCATCGTCCCTGGACAGTCCGTAAAGGGTCTGGGTCAGGTCGTTGGTGCCGAAGGAGTAGAAATCGGCCTGGGGCGCAATCTCATGGGCAAGAAGGGCGGCCCTGGCGATCTCGATCATGGTTCCGACATCATAAGGGATCTTGGTCTTGTATTTCTTCTCGATCTCTGTGGCAATCCTGATGGTCATCTCACGCAGAACAGTCAACTCGTTGACGTCGGCAATAAGGGGGATCATGATCTCCGGAATGGCCTTGATCTTCTTCCTGGTCACCTGGCAGGCGGCCTCCATGATGGCCTGGACCTGCATCTCGTAGATCTCAGGATAGGTAATGGCCAGCCTGCACCCCCGGTGGCCAAGCATGGGGTTGAACTCGTGCAGTGCCTGGTTCCTCGCCTGGAGCTTCTTGAAGGACACGCCCATTTCCCTGGCGAGTTCCCTCAACTCGGTGTTTGTCTTGGGGAGGAACTCGTGCAACGGAGGATCGAGCAGCCTGATGGTCACCGGCAGCCCGTCCATCACCTTGAAGATTCCTATGAAGTCCTTCCTCTGCATGGGAAGGATCTTCTTAAGCGCCCTTCTCCTTCCTGCCTCATCGTCAGCCAGGATCATCTCCCGGACGGCCTGTACCCTGTCGGCCTCGAAGAACATATGCTCGGTGCGGACGAGGCCGATTCCCTCAGCCCCGAACTTCAGCGCCATACGGGCGTCGGCGGGCGTGTCGGCATTGGCTCTGATCCCGATCTCCCTGATATCGTCAGCCCACTTCATGATGATGTTAAAATCGCCGGTCATGTTGGGCTGGACGAGAGGAACCTCACCGAGAATGACCTCGCCGGTTGAGCCGTTGAGGGTGATAACATCCCCTCCCTTGATGGTTGTGTCGCCCACCCAGAAGGACTTTTTCTTCTCCTCGATGTTTACGGCGGTGCACCCGGCCACGCAGGGTGTGCCCATTCCCCTGGCCACAACAGCAGCGTGAGAAGTCATGCCGCCCCGCGCAGTGAGAATCCCCTGGGCCGCGTCCATCCCCCCGATGTCCTCGGGAGAGGTTTCTGGTCGGACCAGGATCACCTTCTCACCCTTGGAGGCCGCTTTTTCAGCATCTTCAGCGGAGAAGACGACCTTCCCTACAGCAGCGCCAGGTGAGGCGGGAAGCCCTTTGGCGATGACGTTGACGGGTGTGCTGGTGTCTATCATTGGGTGAAGAAGCGTTTCGATCTGCTCGGGGTCGATCCTCATGATGGCCGTGTTTTTATCGATCAAACCCTCCTTGACCATCTGGATTGCTATTTTCAGGGAAGCAGCAGCGGTGCGCTTCCCGATCCTGGTCTGGAGCATATAGAGTTTACCATTCTGAACGGTGAACTCTATATCCAGCATGTCCTTGTAATGCTTCTCGAGCTTCTTGTAGATCCTGTCCAGTTCCTTATATGCGGCCGGCTGCTGCCTCTTCATCTCATTAATGTGAAGGGGAGTCCTGATCCCGGCCACGACATCCTCTCCCTGAGCGTCAATCAGGTACTCGGCGAAGAACTTCTTCTGACCGGTGGATGGATCCCTCGTAAAGCCGACGCCTGTGCCGGAGTCCTCACCCATGTTGCCGAACACCATTGCCTGCACGTTGCAGGCGGTCCCGAGATCATGGGGGATATCGTTGAGGTTCCTGTATGTCTCGGCCCTGTCGCCGAACCAGGAGTCGAAGACCGCGTTGATGGAAAGCCTGAGCTGCTGTAGGGGGTCCCTGGGAAAGTTTTTTCCGGTCTCTTTCTTGTAGATGGTCTTGAATTTCTCCACAAGATCCTTCAGATCATCGGCGGAAAGTTCAGTGTCCTCCTGAACTCCCTTTTTTTTCTTCATCTTGTCAAGGACACCCTCGAAAATCTGGCGGTCAACACCCATAACGGTACTGGCGAACATGGTGATCAACCTTCGGTAGGTGTCGTAGGCAAACCGCTCGTTGTTGGTCTTATTGATCAGGGCCTTCAAGGTGGTGTCATTGAGGCCCAGATTCAGGACTGTGTCCATCATTCCCGGCATTGAGAATTTGGATCCCGAACGGACGGAAAGCAGAAGAGGTTCCCTGGAGTCACCGAGCTTCGCGCCCATGGACTTTTCTACTTTTTTCAGGTTGGCCAGGACCTGATCCCACATGCCTGCCGGGTATTTCTTGTTGTTTTTAAAATAAGTGTTACAGGCCTCCGTCGTGATGGTAAATCCGGCCGGTACAGGGATCTTCAGACTGGTCATGTTTGCAAGCCCAGCCCCTTTTCCGCCCAGAAGATCCTTCATCTTCCCGGTCCCGTCGGCTTTGCCATCTCCGAAATAGTAGACATACCTCTTCGCTCTTCTTGCCATTACGTCCCTCCCTAAAACATTGTTTGATTAAAGCTACTCAGGAATATGGAATTATATATAAAAAGATCGAAAAAAACCACTTATCCGCACAACTCCATTATAAATAAAGAATAACCCCTGCCCGCATCTCAATAAAACGCTTCAGGCGCTCGGAGAGTGATGCATGGCAGGGGTTATCCCGGGTACAACTTCTTTGATGAAACAGATCACGTTATGGTCCGATGGTCGGACCAATTAGTATACTAGAGTAATGTGGTGTTATTGTCAACAGGGAAGGTTGGAAATTCCAGATTTCAGATCTGGATCCAGGATCACGGGTTCAAAATTCAAGGTTCGTTCAACATCCAAAGCGAAGTCATCGCGAGCTGAACCTGCGCGAAGCGATCCCGGCAAAACGAGACTGCCGCAGTCACTGCGTTCCATGGGATTGCGTCGCGAACCAGCCAGCTCGCAATGACGAGCGCTTTATCTGGAATATGGAATATGAAATCTGGAATCTCAAACCTGGAATGTGGAATATGAAATCTGGAATTATGACTTCGATTAACCCCACCGCTCATAAAGCTCGTGCTCGATCCCAAGCACATCCAGGACCTTGCCGACGATAAAATCGGAAGGATTACGGCTCCTGCCCTGGTGAGTGTTAATAGATTCTCCAGGTGAATAGCGTTAAGAGGTGTCTCGCGGGGCATCAGGATCAGGCGTCGCTTCTCCTTGAGTGTCACATCCGCGGCCCTGTCGATAAGGCAGGTTGAGACCCCCCCGGCAAGACGTCCCGCGGTACCCATGGTGCATGGGGCAATAACCATGTCCGGGCCCAGACTGGAGCCGCTTGAGAGGGGAGATGCCAGGTCCCTGTTGGAGTGAAGCCTCAAAGTGCCTTC
>QIEJ01000207.1 GCA_003228585.1 Pseudomonadota bacterium | reverse complement strand
GAAGCAGTCTCAGCCTGCCGAGATCGCTTCGTCATGCCACAGCGTGACTCGCGATGACGATCGCAGGCAGGATCAACAGAATAAGGTTTAAACAAAAATCCTGTAAATCCTGTCAAAAACCCTTTTTTGTTTTGTTTCGCGTTCCTCCGTGTACGCTGTGTGAATTAAATTCATATTGCAGACACTAGAAACCAGAAACCAGAGACTAGAAACTGAGGCGTCTGCCGCAATTGACACTAATTCTGTTAACTTATATAGTTGGACGCAATTGTTAATGTAGAACAGGAGATAACAGGAGATTAAATCAAGTTTCACGGGACCGATTATCAGAGGCGGAAAGGTAGAGGATGTTTGTTTTGAGCAATTTCATATCAGCCCTGGCCAGGGTCCTGGACATCTTGCTGAACCTGTATATGTGGCTCATCGTCATCCGTGCCATTGCGTCCTGGTTTTCTCCCGATCCTTACAACCCGATCTATCAGTTCCTCATCAGGATCACGGAACCTGTCCTTGGATATATAAGAAGGTTTATCCCCTTCAGGATGGGGATGGTTGATATCGCTCCACTTGTTGCAATACTGGTCATTATCTTTCTGCAGGCTTTCCTGGTTCAATCGTTATATGGGGTAGCCATGTCAATGAGATAAAGCGAAAGGAGGGCGCCCATGCGACTATCACCTCTGGATATCCAGAGTCAGCAGTTCCGGGTAAAGTTTAAAGGTTTCGAAACCAGAGAGGTCGAAAGTTTTCTGGAGTTGGTCGCAAATGAATTTGAGGATCTCATTCGAGAGAATGGGAAATTCAAGGAAAAACTGGCCAGGCTGACCAATCAATTCGAGGAACTCCGTCAGCGCGAGCAGATCCTCAAGGAAACGATGATGACCGCTCAGAAGGTGACAGAGGACATGAAGATGGCCGCGAGAAAAGAGGCCGAGTTGATTATGTCCGAGGCTGAGTTGAAGGCGGAGCAGATGGTCGAAGGTGCTCACAGAAAACTTGCCACGATCAATGATCAGATCATAGAAATCAAGCGTCTCAGGGCCCATTTCGAGACACAGGTGCGGTCCGCCGCTGAAACCCATCTGAAAATCCTGAAAATATCCTCGGAAGCCATTGATGAACAGATGGCCAGCGCGGAAAATGTCAAATACCTGGTGAGTAAAGAGAAAGAGTAGCTCCAATAATAACTGACGGCTTCGGCATTTTTACCGGAGCCGTTTTCCATAATCACCCCTCAATCTGAATTTTTCCTGTTGTATCATTCCTTTCTATCCCGTTAGTATTATATAGTCGGGATGAAAGGGCGGGTTCCAAGTTCCAGGTTTCACGTTTCAGGTAAATTCTCCTGACATCTGACATCCACATCCATTAGAATAAGATTTAAATCCACAAAAACTAGTATCGGGAATGGGAACGTGACAGCACCAACTCGCATTACTGTGAAAGTCAAACCACGTTCATCCACCCAGGCTGTCGAGGGGTGGGTGGATGAGATCCTGGTGGTGCGTTTGACCACCCCGCCCGTGGACGGCGCCGCCAACAAATCCCTGTTAAAAATGATCTCGAAAAAACTGGGCATAGCCAGGAACAGGGTCAGGATTGTGTCAGGGGAGAAATCCCGAAACAAAGTGCTGGAAATAGAGGGCCTGGACTCGGAAGAGATCAGGAGAGGCCTTTCCCCATGAACCATGCTCTTCGCATTTCGACCACGCTGGCGATCTGTCTGCTGATTCTCACAGGCACTGTCATGTCGCAGACAATCGGGGAGGAAAAGTGGGAAATCGTTGCTGACCCACCCATTGAGGTAAGATATCAGGGCAAGGGGGCTGCGTTGGCAGAGGATGTCCTCGAGCGGGCAAAAACTTCTCTGGATGAAGTATCCAACCTGCTCGGCCTTTCTCAGGGGGGTCCCTACGTCATCATAATGGCCGGCAGTAAAGAGGAATTCCAGGATCTTCAACCGGTCTCCTCGATGGCTCCGGAGTGGGCGGGTGCGCTGACCTATCCACGCTATGGGGTGGTTCTCCTCATGACCCCGGGAGCGATAAATACCTCAGGGCGGCAGTACTGGTCCCTTCTTCAGCATGAGATGGTTCACCTGGTGATAGGTGAAGCCGAAACGAAACAGGGAGTCCGTTTTCCAAGGTGGCTCAGCGAGGGTATAGCGACCTATATCTCCGGGGAGATGGGTCTGTCACGCCTGCTTCATCTCTCCTGGGCTCAGGTCACCCGGCGTGCTCTCCCCCTTGATGCCCTTACTGTCAATTTTCCTGATGATCCCGCTATGGCGGAGGCGGCCTATGCTCAGAGTTTCCTCTTCATTCAGTACCTCATGAAGAAATTCGGGCAGGATGCTGTAGCGGAACTGGTAACGGCACTGCTCGAGGAAGGCAGTCTGGCACGGGCTGTGAATCGTGCATTTGATATATCCTTAGGCGAACTTTTTGACGGTTTCAATCAATATGCCAGGGTCAAGGCGACCTGGATTCCTGCTATCACAAGTACTGCGGCGGTCTGGAGTGTCATAACCATGCTGTTTCTCTACACGTATATCGGAAGACGGATAAGGGATTACAGGACGCTGAGACGCTGGGACGAGGAGGAATTAATGGAGAACAGGATGAATGCACCAGAGGACACTGATGAGAAGATCCGACGGACCATTCATTAGGATCCTCTCTGCACTACTGGTCGGATTCCATGTTCTCGGACCGGCGTCGCCCCTGTGCGCGGCAGATGGGGTTGCCACCTTCGCGATCATTGGACCCCCGTCATCCCTGACACCTGAACAAAAAGTGCTGTGGGCTGAAGCTATTAAGCCGGTCAAGTCGGATCCCCTGCTGCTCATGAAAGACCAGGATGCGGTGCAAAGGGTTCTGGATGCCTGGATGGAGGAAGCCGCCAGGGCCGAGGAGGCCCTCAACGCATCCGGCCTGGCGATGAGAGGAAAGGTCCAGGCCCTGCTGCAAAGAGCCTGGGATTCCTATTACGGATTCGATTTTAACAATTCCATGTCGGATCTGAGGATCATTGACACATCACTGGATGCCCTTCCCGACATTTCCCTGCAGGCTGATATCCTTTTTGAAACACTTATTTTGAAAGGTATGAACAGCAGGGCCCTGGGCAGGAAGGACTACATGGTCCATTTCCGGGAAGCTGCCGGTATCAAGCCTGACGTAAAACTCCAGACTGATATTTTTTCCCCCGATGTTATTGCTGTCTTCGAAAAAGCCAAAGAACGTGTGCAATCAGGGCCCCGGTCCACACTGACTGTGTCCGGTTATCCTGCCGGGTCAACCGTTTTCATAGATGGCCGTAAAACAGGTAATTCCCCCGTCACGCTCAATGATATCTCCCCAGGTACTCATTTTGTCGGAATTGAGCATGAAGGATATGAGAGTTTCAGGAGGAAAGTCGGCCTGGGAGACTGGAAAGTTTCCACCGTTAATTTTGATCTGATGCCCTCAGGTCCGACAAGTGCTCCGGAGAATTTTTTCGTGGACAGGGTGATCAAAGGTGACAATGGATCTCTGATGGAACTGTCGCGGAGACTGGAAGTAGATTACCTGGTCCTCGGAAGTGGAGGGGATGATGGTCTGGTTGTCCGGTTGATCGCCAGGGACGGAAACCCGGTTTCCCAGGCGATTATTCAGCCCCCGGACGAGGGATCTGAAATGACCGGCGGCCAGCTTTATACAATGCTGGCTCCCATCAGGGCCATAAGATCCGACGCTTTCCCGATGCCCCAGACTGAACTGAATATTCCGGAAGTTTCAGCCGATGGTATGGGTAGTGGTGAAGAAATGAAATCGAAGAGCCACACCAAATGGTACATCCTGATCGGTGGTGTGCTGCTGCTGGCTCTGGCAGCCGGGACCGTTCAGAGTGACGGCGGTGGAACTCAGGTGGGAGCTACCTGGTGAGGACGTATTATCGGCTGCTGCTGCCTGTAATATTTTCCATGATAGCCGCCCTTGTTATCTCATGCGGTGGGGATGAGAAAGTTGGAACACTCAACCTCAACCTCAGCTTGCCCCAGGATTGGAAAAGCCGCCTTGACATGTCGGTCCTCTCAGCTCCTGTCGGCACCCCCTACATTGGAACTGTAAGGGTGACGCTGGACTGCGCCGGAGATATCAGGTCATGGGATGTCCCGTGGAGCGATCATGGAGGGGATTTCGGGCAGTTGGACCTGGAAAAGGGCTGCGATATTCAGGTGCAGGCCGTAACGGCGGGCCAGATTATCATGAACAAGGTTCAGAGGAACGTCGTCGTTTCCAATGGATCAGAAACCCGGCTGGACATTCAACTGGAAGAAGCGGGGGGATTCTCTTTCGCCGGAACATCCCCGCCAGTATCACTCCGCGGTGGATTTAAACGGAAAGGTCCTCGTCCTGGGAGGCTCTCTGGACACAAAGTCCATTGAGGAGGTTATCTATACCGGCGCCGGGTTTTCCACGGCCGCTTTCGGGTGCTCCCTGAGCGAGTTCAGAACCATGCAGAACATGCAGAAGGCGCTTTATGATCAGGCGGGAGGCCGTGTCTTCATTTTCAAGGGCGGCACCCTGGACAGCCTTTATGAGGTGGTGGATGTAATCAATGAGGAGTGTACAACAAGATTGTTAGTAACAGACAGAAAGGAGTATTATCCGAGTATTTATGGCCAGGAAATATATCTGCTTGGCGGTAAAGATATTAATGAAAGTTGGATTATTAATGCAACTAAAATTGACGCAAGTTCATTTGATGAAACAATAGTATCAACCATGGGGATTACTACCGAAAAACAGGAAGTGGCTTGTGTTTCTGTAGGGACATCCATCGTTTGTCTAGGAGGAATGATTGGCACTTTATACACAGATGAGATAGATCATTTCGACTTAGAGTATGAAGTTGCCCGAACGCCAAAGGCTCTTTCAGAACCGAAGAAATTGTTTTCGACAACAGAACTTCCTGATGAACGACTTTTAGTTGTGGGTGGTGTAAGTGCTTCGGGCCTTTTAAGTGATATAGAAATTTTAGATTTACAAAACGGACAATCAGTCACTTTTGAAGGGGTACTACATCATGCAAGGGTAAACCACTCGGCGACTCTATTACCTAATAACAAAATGCTTATTATTGGAGGGGGAGTCTCTGCTAATATTTCAACTACAGCCGAAATCTTCGATCCCGCCACCGGCGAATCGGTTGAACTGCCATGGCGCATGAGAATCCCCAGGAATGGCCACACAGCG
>QIEJ01000036.1 GCA_003228585.1 Pseudomonadota bacterium | reverse complement strand
GTGTATTCAATGGAAACCACCTTGTCCTTGCCGATCTTCATTAATATCTCCTTATATTTGAGTACTAAGTGCCAGGTGCTATGTACTATGGTTTACAAACCAAAACCAGAAACTGGAAGTTGAAGTGTAACCTCTTTTCCCGGGATATCAATAGCACAGGGTGTTTTGATCGATTTTGTCACACCTGTTTCTGTCCGGCTGTTTCATGCTATACAGGCAACATGTCCTCATCCGGGAAAAAAGTCATAATCGCAGCACTTGCCGGCAATTTCCTTATTGCCATAACGAAATTCATCGCCGTGGCCATAACAGGCAGTTCAGCCATGCTTTCGGAGGGTATCCACTCCATTGTGGACACGGGCAATCAGCTGTTGCTTCTTTACGGTCTGAAAAGGGCAAAGAAACCCCCGGACGATCGTTTTCCTTTCGGTCATGGAAAGGAGATCTATTTCTGGAGCTTTGTCGTGGCTATCCTGCTTTTTGCCGTCGGCGCTGGAGTCTCAATTTACGAGGGCATTCGGCACCTGATCCATCCCAGAACCATTCAGAACCCTACTATCAACTATGTGGTCCTTGGCCTGGCTATGATATTCGAGGGAGCGGCGTGGACCTTCGCTTTCAGGGAGTTTTCCCGGGCCAAAGGTAAGTGGGGTTACATTGAGGCGGTTCAGCGCGGCAAGAACCCTTCCCTGTTTGTCGTCCTCTTTGAGGACTCTGCAGCCATGCTGGGCATAGTCGCGGCCTTTTTAGGTATCCTCCTGAGCCAGTTGACCGGCGATCCCCATTTCGACGGCGCAGCCTCCATCGTGATCGGACTTATACTCGGAGGGACAGCCATCTGGCTGGCCTATGAGACCAAAGGTCTACTGATAGGCGAGAGTGCTGAAAAAGAGATCGTGGAGAAGATAAAACGAACCGCCGCCGCCGTCCCCGCTATTCGGAGGGTCAATGAGGTGCTGACTCTCCACATGGGTCCTGACTTTATCCTCGTCAACATCAGTGTGGATTTCTCCGATAGTGTCCCCGCGGGTGAAGTTAAGCGAATTCTCCACGAACTTGATCTTCGGATCAAGAGAGAACATCCTGCGGTAAAAAGGGTTTTTATCGAACCTGAGTCTCCCTCAAGCTCAGGATCGAGTGGACGATGAGAGCCACAATAAGCAGCGCCCCTCCAATGACAGTTTCTTTCGCGGGCTTCTCCTTCAGAACCATCCAGACCCAGAGCGGCCCTAAAAAAGTCTCCAGCAGGAGGACCAGGCTGACCTCGGGGGCAGGGATGAGTTTTGGAGCAACAGTCATTATGGCAAGGGGCACCGGCAGCACAATTGTTCCCATAAGGATCAGGTACAGGAAATCAACACTGCCGAAAACAGCCGGCTCCGCAAAGGAAGCAACGGCCAGGGTCGTTAATATTCCGCTGAAGATCACGGCAGGGATCATGCTGATTTTTTCATACCGCCTGATGAGGACGAAATTTCCCGCCATGAAGCATGCCGTCACCAGGGCAAGGAGATCACCAATGAGCGCTCCTCCTCCCAGGCTGCCCGAGAACAGGACAGCGATCCCTCCGAATCCGGCGATGGCTGCCAGCCAGGTTCTCAACGGTACATTTTCCTTGAGAAAGATCAATGTGAAAACAGCGGCGAAAAGCGGCATCGATGCGACGACAACAAGAGCATTGGCCGCTGTGGTCAAGCGGACTGACATGACGAACGATATCGTACTACCTCCGAAGAGAAGACCGGCAACGATACCCGGCAGACCTGCCTCCCATATTTTTTTTACCATGTCCCGGCCGTGCATAACCGCGAAAGCCACCGTGAGGGTCAGGGCGGTGAGTAATCCTCTCCAGAAAATCAGGGTCCAGGGGTCAGACTCAATGAGGTAAATAAGGAGGGTATCCGGAGTCAAAACGAGGACTGCCAGTACCATGAGCAGGAGACCGCGGAGATGATCCAATCCCTATCCCCTATACCCCAGGATCTGATAAAGCATATACAGGCTCAAGATAATAGCGCTGACGCCGAAAGCGCGGAACATGAGAGAGTATGTGGGATCTGAGGTCAGCCCCTCTTCGGGCATGTAGGACTTTGAGCCCCGGGCTGCAACTTTAAGGATCGTGTTCGGGAAGATCACACATATCAATCCAATAATAAACGTGAGTGCAGTCATTGCCAGGGAAACGATCAGATCCATTAAAGTTCCTTTGTCCGGGTGAGAGACCGGGATTTGTTCACTGTAGATTATCTCGTAATTAATAATATAAACAGGAAAAAGGGAAAGCAGCAATCTGCTGCTTTCCCTTAAGCTCTTCGGTCTTTGACAAATGCTTAATCTTGCCTACTGTCCCACAGTTATACCAAGAACGCCTCCAAAATAAACATCCCCGGTCGCAGCCGGAAAAATTGCTGCCCGGAGACTCGACATGCATAGCACATCCGTATCGGTGACAAGCTCATTTCCATTGATTGTAATGGGAAGGTCCCGGGCTTCAGTAAGCAGATGCATTGTGCCGTGAGTCGCATCAATGGGGGTAAAGGTGTAGTTATCCGCTACCTGGACTATATTACCCTCAAGGTCAATTGTCTGAGAGGTAAAAGTAGGCGTGACAGTCATGGTCCCTGCCCATGATGTCATATCTGCCTCGGTAAGGGTTAACTGTGAATTCATAAACTCATCGAAATACTCAATGCTGAAACCAATCAGGGTATAGGTTCCCTCGAGGTTGTCTATAGCGAGGTCGGGAGTGTCCTTAATCCAATTATCGATCTCCCTGAAGCAGATCCCCGCTGGATTACCAAAAATTCCGCCATCAAGGTTATCATAGATGCTGCCGGTGCCTTCCCCACCGCAGCCAGCGACAACCATAGCAGTCATAAGGCCGAGAGCCAGAGCCATGATCAAACCACTGAATACCTTCTTTTTACCCGTCAACGATCTCATTTCTCCCTCCTTAACACTTGAAATGGCATATTTAACCCATTAAATTTCGACACAACAGGGCATGTGATTGCAACTTCAATGCCGCTCTTTAATTTAGCTGTTAATTATTCAAGATGCTGTTTTCAAAGAAGAAATTGAATCTAACCGTTATTGTAACTGATTTTGGTCACACCTGGATTGGAACATGTTCATGATTTTTGACAAAATTTGTCCGGGTTGAGTGGAGATTTTATACAGTTGTGAACTCTTCTGGTATTCCCATGTTAATATATAATTAATGAATGTCCTGATTGTCGCTTCCAACAGATCAAGGCACCCCGTACCGGTTATTCCTTTCGGCGCCTGCATGGTAGCTCAGTCTGCGGAAAAGGCAGGATTTCGGGTCAATGTACTCGACCTGATGTTTGAACCCAGCCCGCGAGCCGCAGTTCAATGTGCGCTTAATGAAGGAAAACCGGACGCTGTTGGAATATCGGTGCGTAACCTGGACAACAACGATATGCAGGATACGGTGGAACATGTCACAGAATTAGCAAGTCTGACGCGGGAGATCCGGAGACATACAGATTCCCCTATCATACTCGGCGGCCCAGCGGTCGGGGTCATGCCCGAGGAACTTCTTCGCAGTACCGGGGCCGATATTGCTGCTTTAGGGGACGGAGAAGGAGTATTCCCCATGCTGCTGGAAACAATGGGGAATGGAGGCCGTTGTGAACAAGTGCTGCAACAGGTTCCCAATATCGCATTGATCGAAGATGATATTTTCAAAATCAGCAGCCATTTTACCTTTCAGCTTTCCACCGATTTCATGGTTCCCCAATTCCAAAAGTGGATCGACATGAAAAAATATATATCCAACTTTGCCACCGTACCCATCCAGTCCAAACGAGGCTGTCCTTTCGACTGTATCTACTGCACCTACGGAATAAGCGAGGGAAGGGATTACCGGCTGTTTCCCCCTGAGGAGGTTGCCGATTCCGTCCGAAGGCTCTCGGCATCGGGGCTGCGCGATATCGAGTTCGTGGACAATGTATTTAACTCTCCCTATGACCACGCCATGGCCATTTGCGAAGACCTTGCCAGCGCTCCATCCGGCGCGCGCCTTCAGACCATCGAGCTGAACCCGGCCTTCATCGATCATGACCTTCTTTTCGCCATGCATCGTGCCGGTTTCGTAGGGGTGGGTGTAACGGCCGAAAGCGCATCCGATCATGTCCTTGATAACCTGGGCAAGGGCTACTCGGTGGACCACCTTCGTCGCGCATCCGACGCGATACGGAGCAACCCTGTTCCCTGCTTCTGGCTGTTTCTCATCGGTGGACCGGGAGAGACCAGGGAGACCGTGTCCGAGACGATCCGTTTCGCCGAACATGCAGTACGGCCCATGGATGTCGCTTTCTTTAACGTCGGCATAAGGATATATCCCGGAACTCCGTTGGCCAGAATAGCCCGGGCTGAGGGAGTTCTAACTGCATCCCCCCAGGAAATGTTGCTGCCGGCTTTCTACTTTTCACCTGGATTGGGTCATGGATAAGCTGAACCGATTGACGGCCCGTCATCTGAACATCATCCATGGCGCCTCCCTGAGCCACCCCTGGCTGCCGGCCATTAACCGGCTCGGCCATATCCTCAGGGTCAGACAGCCCCTGTGGAAGCATACACGGACAATCCGTCGTATCGTGAGGTTTCTGGGAAAGGATATCCAGTAATGGAGACTGGCACCTTGAATGAGGAGAACACAAATATCTATCTTGCCACTGTGGCCACAGCCACACCTCCCTACAGTGCGGACCAGAGTGAAGCGCGAAGATTCTTCCACCAGCATTACTCTGGCCGTTTAACAAAGAGATACATGGATATAATGGACAGCATCCTTGCCCAGCATCATGCGCCGCCATTTTGCCCTTGAAGATCCACAGTGTCTGGTGGATGAGGACCCCGACCATCGGATCGCCAGATTCACCGAATGGGCTGTGGAACTGTCCAGAGAGGCCGCCGTGAAAGCTCTTAAGCAGGCTGAACTGCGCGCCGATAATATTTCCGCACTTATTGTGAATACCTGTACCGGATATATCTGTCCCGGCATCACCAGTTATCTCATTGAGGAGATGGGATTGGACCGGGGGATCCGGGCCTATGATCTGGTGGGTAGCGGTTGCGGAGGAGCGGTACCAAATCTGCAGATGGGAACAGAATATCTGAAGGCTAACAACAAGGGAGTCGCGCTGTGCGTTTCAGTGGAGATCTGCAGCGCCACCTGTCAGATGGGCGATGACCTGAGTCTTATTCTGTCAAACGCTCTCTTCGGAGATGGTGCGGCCGCGTCGATCCTCTGGGGCCGCCCTGAGGGGCTGGAAATGGTGGCCTCAGCCAGCAGGCATGTCCCTGAAAAACGTGACACCATACGCTATGTCCACAGGGAGGGGCAGCTCCAACTTCCCTTCCCAGGATCGTGAACAGGGCTGTGGGTGATGTCGTCAGAGCGGTCCTTGAGGCTGCAGGGTTGAAGATCAAGGACATCAGACACTGGGCTTTTCATGGCGGGGGAGACAGTGTCATTAACTCCATTCAGAAGGAGTTGGACCTTGATGATGCGCATATGCAGCCGACCCGGAATGTCCTTTCCAGTTACGGAAACATGTCCTCGCCATCAGCCTTGTTCGCGCTCCGTCAGATTCTGGATAACGGTGTCAAACCTGGCGACCTGTGTATGCTGGTGGCCTTCGGCGCCGGCCTCTCCGCCCATGCTTATCTCATGAAAGCGGTGT
>QIEJ01000015.1 GCA_003228585.1 Pseudomonadota bacterium | reverse complement strand
AATCCGGAGGGTTCGTCTTTGCCTGTCCTGCCTGCCCTGAGCTTGTCGAAGGGAGCAAGCGGAGCGCGTCGAAGGGCTGCGAACGTCTCTTGTATTTCAAGGATCAGATCATAGAACAAAATAGAACAAAGGAAAGTTGTCCTGACAGGATTTATAGGATCCACCAGGATTTAATAAATGCAAGTAATCATTAATCCTGTTAGATTGATTGGAATAAATTGGTTTGAAGTTGTTTTCCTGGACCTGGAACCTGGAAATTGTAACATGGCACTGTTGTTTTGTGCTGGAGGACCAACAAATGGCTAAATCCGCTGCAGGGATCAAAGAAGCCCTCTTCTCCGGCAGCATGGATATGGAGGAGATGAAGGAGAGCCTTGATCTGTACAGGGACCTTTTCCCGTTATCAGAGAGGGGATTAAAGCCTAAAAATAAACTTCGTCCGCCGGGCAAGGAAGAAGCGGCCATGAGACTCAGGGAGGGGTTCACACTCCTTGAACCGGAAGATCTGATGCCGGCCGAAAATGCCCTTCACAAAAAGGCTGGAGAGGTTCTGGCTGTCCTGCAACAACATTCTGAGGGAAAAGGAGCGGTGGCCGGTTCCTCGGACACACTGAAAGACAAAAAGCTCCTTGCTCAGTTAGTAAGGATCTATCTTGAGGATGGTGAGGAGAAGCTGAGGGAGGACATTGGAACTTATCCCTCTCTTAATCCCGAACTGGCGCTCTTTGTTGTATTTAATGCTGTAAAGGGGTCTTTTCGGGACGCCGGGACGATTCTTGAGGATATTGATACGCAGGCCTGGGAGCATGGTCTATGCCCGGTCTGCGGCGGAGCCCCGGCGGTAGCATGCCTGGAGGGCGAGGGTGGAAAGCGGTATCTGGTATGCCACCGCTGTGAGACGAGGTGGCGTTATGCCAGAGTGATGTGCCCCTACTGTGGGAACAATGACCATGACAACCTTGGATTCTTTACCGTTGAAGGTGGTCAGGATACTCTGAGGGTGGATTTTTGCAACAGCTGCAAGGGATATATCAAGACATGGGATATCAGGGAGAGGGAAAATTCCCATCCCGAGGTGGAGGATCTGAAAACAGCGCGCTACGATCTGGCGGCTGAGGGAGAAGGCTATCGGAGAGGAGCTCCCAATATTTTCGGGGTTTGGGTCGGGTTTGATCTGGAGGATCTGGAGGAACAGGAGGAGGGTGACCGGTAATCGGTCGTCAGCAATCCTCAATCAGGGTTTTATTTTGTTGAAATGGTCCTCAGGTTGGAGTAGAATTTCCTATCACAGTTCAAACCAATCGACTTCCGATCTCGGTGCGTCCCTCCGGGAGGGCCGAGACGATAGGGTGCGGGGAGCAATCGCCGTGCCTGCCTATTTTGCAAAGGAAGCCGTGACTTGTTCATGGCTTCCTTTATTTTTTTCATGCTCGATTTCTTAAAAAACGATACTGGCGGGGAGGAGGTGGCAAAAGGAAGGAGGCTGGGGCCATCGGGCCCTTAAAGAGAAGTTGTCTTAACCCAGGATCTGTTTAGAAAGGAAGGTGAAGACAAGGATGAATGTAACCAGGAGAGACTTCTTAAAGATCTCCGGTGTCACAGTGTCAGGTGCAGCACTAGGTGGTCTGGGTCTCCACGGTACTTCAATGGCCGGCGCGAAAAGCGGAAACATGGCCATCAAGTATTCAAAGGAGTCGACCACCATCTGCCCTTACTGCGCCGTGGGATGCGGTCTCATTGTTCAAGCCCATGCCGGCAAGGTGGTCAATCTGGAGGGCGACCCCGATCATCCCATTAATGAGGGAACCCTCTGTTCCAAAGCACATGCTCTCCGGTCGGTTTCCGAAAACCCCTGGAGGATTACCAAGCCTCTCTACCGCGCACCCAAAAGCAGCGAGTGGAAAGAGGTCAGCTGGGATTGGGTCTACAGTGAGATTGCAAAGAGGATCAAGAAGAGCCGGGATGCAGGCTTCACAAAGGTCAATTCCAGTAACCAGGTAGTCAATCGGAACGATGGGATTGCCTCGGTGGGCTCCGCTGCCCTGGATAACGAGGAGTGCTACATCCTCCAGAAATGGCTTCGAGCACTCGGCCTGGTGTATATCGAGCACCAGGCACGCATATGACACAGCGCAACTGTAGCGGCTCTGGCAGAGTCGTTTGGGCGCGGTGCCATGACGAACCACTGGATCGACATCCGCAATTCGGATGTGATCCTCATCAGCGGTTCCAACGCCGCTGAGAACCATCCCATCTCCTTCAAGTGGGTCGCCAAGGCCATGGAAAACGGGGCCAGGCTTATCAGCGTGGACCCGAGGTTCACCAGAACATCCTCCAAGGCAGACCTTTACGCTCCCATGAGGTCGGGTACGGATATCGCCTTGCTGGGAGGAATGATCAAGTTCATCCTGGACAACGACCTTTATCATAAGGATTATGTCCGACTCTACACAAACGCCCCGTTCATTCTGAATAACAACTTCAAGATGCCCGGGGACCTGGATGGGGTGTTTTCCGGGTATGATCCAAAAAAGAGGAAGTACGACAAGAAGACGTGGGCTTATGTGAAGGACGCCAGCGGCGTGGTCAAGAAAGATCCAAGCATGAAGGATCCCATGTGTGTCCTGCAGCTCCTCAGGAAGCATTTCTCTCGTTACACACTGGACAAGGTGTCGGCCATCACCGGTACACCCAAGGACAAGCTGCTCGCAGTCTACAAGGAGTACGCCTCCACCGGTAAACCCAGCCGCACCGGTACCATAATGTACGCCATGGGCTGGACGCAGCACACGGTTGGTACCCAGAACATCCGGGCCATGGCCATGATCCAGCTCCTGCTGGGCAATATCGGCATGTCCGGCGGCGGCGTCAACGCCCTCAGGGGTGAGTCCAATGTCCAGGGTTCCACGGACCACTGCCTGCTGTTCCATATCCTGCCGGGCTACCTGAAGACGCCGAGGGCCAAGGACTCCACCTTTGCCAAATACAACGCCGCCTACACACCCAAGACCAAGGAGCCCTATTCGGCCAACTGGTGGGCTAACTACCCCAAGTACAGCGCCAGTCTTCTCAGAGCGCACTTCGGCACGAGCGCCGATCTTGCGACCCAGTACACATGGTTGCCCAAGCTGGATGCCGGGCAGAATGCCTCATGGCTGATGATCTTCGACGAGATGTTAAAGGGTAAATTCACCGGTTTCTTCGCCTGGGGTCAGAACCCGGCTTGCTCCGGCGCCAATTCGAACAAAACGCGCGCCGCCCTTGGCAAGCTGAGCTGGATGGTTAATGTCAACCTTTTCGACAACGAGACCGGCTCCTTCTGGCGGGGACCGGGAATGGACCCGGCCAAGATCAAGACAGAGGTTTTCTTTCTCCCCTGTGCCATGTCCTTCGAGAAGGAAGGATCCATTACGAACAGCGGCCGCTGGGGACAGTGGCGCTACGCCGCCGTTAAGCCCCCCGCTCCCACCGATGCGGATATCATCAACGAGCTCCACTTCAAGGTGAAGAAGCTGTATCAGGAACAGGGCGGCGTGTATCCCGATCCCATCCTTAATCTGGCGTGGGATTACGGCCCCAAGGGTCCCGACGGCAAAGTCCGCCGAATGAACACCCACCTCATCGCCAGGGAGATCAACGGCTACTTCCTCGAGGACCGGGTGGTCAAGGGCAAACAGTTCAAGAAGGGTGATCTCGTTCCTTCCTTTGCCTTCCTGCAGGCCGACGGATCCACATCCTCGGGTAACTGGCTGTACAGCCAGTCCTACAACGCCGCGGGGAATAACATGGCCCGCCGCGGGAAGTCCGATCCCACGGGTACCGGGCTGTACAACGGCTGGTCGTGGTGCTGGCCCGTCAACAGGAGGATCATCTACAATCGCGCAAGCGTTGACGAGTACGGTAAGCCCTGGGCTCCTCACAAGCCGGTCATCTACTGGAACGGCAGTAAGTGGGTCGGTGACGTACCCGATGGCGGATGGCCTCCGATGCGCAACGCGGATGGAACCTGGAACGAGAAGACCAAGCTTGCCTACATCATGAAACCGGCTGGCGTTTCGCACATTTTCGGTCCCGGCCGTGCAGAAGGTCCGTTCCCGGAGCACTACGAACCTCTGGAGTGCCCCCTCGAGAGAAACCTCATGAGTCCCCAGAGGATCAACCCGGTGGCCAAGATATTCACCGGCAAGATGGATCAGTTCCTCAACTGTGACGATCGCTATCCTGTCGTCGCGACCACCTACCGTGTTAGTGAACACTGGCAGACGGGTGTCCTCTCCCGATGGCTGCCGTGGCAGGCGGAGATGATGCCCGCCAACTTCGTGGAGATGAGTGTGGAACTGGGCAAAGAGAAGGGCATCAAGAATGGCGACAAGGTTGTCGTCTCCTCCGCACGGGGTTCCGTCGATGCCATCGCCATTGTGACCGGGCGCTTCAAGCCCTTCAATGTGGCTGGCACGACGGTCCACCAGGTGGGTCTGCCCTGGTGCTATGGCTGGGCGACTACCAAGGAGGGTGATGTCATGGCGAATAACAAGGCGTATTCCAATCCGACGTTCGG
>QIEJ01000181.1 GCA_003228585.1 Pseudomonadota bacterium | reverse complement strand
TCACCCACCCTGATAGGCACGGCAAGCTCGGACAGGACCAGGCTGCTGAGGTTCTGATAAAAACCTCCTCTGGCTGCTTCTTCCCTGGTGTTATTGCACAGAAAGGGCTTGCCGGTGAAAGCGGTATATCCGGTGACAGAACGTTCGTTAACCTTCAGTTCCTCTCCGCCGACCTTCAGGAATGGAATAGAGGCTTTTCTCCACCCCCTCGATTTGGCACCGGACAAAGCTCCTTCCTGGTCGGTATCCACAACGACCCACCGCTGTTCATCCAGTTCTCTGACCAGCCCGATGGATCCCGAGTCGGCGCCTACAAGCTCCACAGCGATGGAAACAACCCTGTTGAGAAAAACAGGAAGTGTAGTGTCTTCGGCCAGAAGCTGTTCTATTTCAGACAGGACCCGGATCTCAAGATGCTCCTCGCCGGTGTCGGCAATACCGATCCCAAGAGCCTGCGCGTGGCTTTTCAACAGACCCAGATCGGAAGCACTGTAATGGTGTGGCCTTTTGGTGAAGTAATTGACGGTGCAGACAACGTCCCCCGACTCATTGACCACAGGGATCATGAGGAGGGTTCTGAGGGAAAGCTGATGGAAGACCTCCCATCTCTCGAACTTTTCCTTCAGGATATCCAGGATATCGCCGAAGAAGAGAATCTCGGGAGCGCCTTTGCGTCTTATCGTCCTCCCGTCTTCCTGCGCAACGAGACGGGAAAGCAGGCTCTTGCCCTCCAGCAAGCTGATCCTTTCCAGGGTCTCGTAAACAGGGAGGTCTGCTGGTTCTCTGGAGGCGGCGGCCAGGACGTCCATGTATCCACCCCTCTCCTCCCTGAGGACCTCCGGAACGGGAGACTCTACCGGGATGAGAATGGATGTCATATCGAGGGCCATATCCAGCTTAAAAGCTCCGGCAAGAAGAATTCGGGCAGCGTCCCTCTTCCGTGACCGATCCAGATGACGATTCAGCATAATCTGCTGATGAAAACTGTGGGCTCTTTGAAGAACGGGCATTATCCTGGCGCAAAGGTCCTTAACCGCATTTCTGGCTTCCAGGTCCAGGATCTTGTCGTTTCCTTCAGGGGCGTCCAGACTGAGGATGCCTATCGCGTGTCCCGCGGTTTTAAGGGGAAAAACGGATGCCCTTGTCAGGTTCCTCTGGGAGAACCATTCAAGATGGAGGTTTCCACTGCCTGCCCGCAGGGGAACCTCATCCGGCACAACACTTTGGAGGAAGGCCCGAACCAGATGATTGTCCCTTCTGTGAATGGGAATTCTTGCCCCTTTTCTCTCTAGTTCCCCATCGGGAGTGTACAAACAGACAAGGGCCCCCTCGCTCATGTCCTCCATGTAGATCCGGATCTCACTGTGTCCTGTGATCTCCTCAATACCCTGCGCAAAGTAGTGGAGAATATCGAGGAGGTTTTCTTTGTCAAGGGAAAGGATGTGTTCGAGGGCGTTGTTGGTCATCTATTAAAACCTCAGTACTATGTGCTATGTGCTATGTACTATGTGCTAAGGTTCAGTCCTTAGTCCTTAGTCCTTAGTCCTTAGTCCTGCTTCAAGCTCGCCGTTGGCGAGTACCGCCATTCTATCATCGATCAACTTGAGATAAGCTTCCATGTCTCTCTTGGGTACAGAGGAAGCTCTGGGTACATTTACTGCCCGGGGATCCACGTATCGGTTGTTGCGGTACATGGTAAAATGCAGATGAGGTCCAGTAACTCTTCCGGATCTTCCTAAATAACCTATGATCTGTCCCTGCTTCACTCTGACTCCGTTTGCCATCCCGGACGCGAAAGAATTCATGTGAGCGTAGGCGCTTGAATAGGTCGAGTTGTGCCGAATTTTGATGATCCTCCCGTTGACACTGTCCTTCTTTTTCATCACGATCTTCCCGTCACCGATGGCCCTTATTGGTGTTCCAATGGGAGCAACGTAGTCCACCCCCATATGCGGGACGACTTTCCCGGTCACAGGATGCCGCCTTCTCCTCGAGAAACCGGAGCTTATCCGTCGAAATTTCAGGGGAGTCTTCAGAAACTGCTTTCTCAGGCTGCCTCCCTCCTCGTCGAAATAGTCGCTGCGGCCGTTCTTCGGTTGAAAAAGAAAGGCCATGTAACGGTTGCCGGAGTTGATAAACTGAGTTGAAAGGATCCTCCCGTAGCGCACGAACTCGCCATCACGATAGATCTTTTCGACCAGGACCCTGAACGAGTCGCCTTTGCGCAAATCACGAAAGAAATCGATCTGCCATGCGAAAACCTCGGAAAGGTCCATGGCCAGCATCGGTTCCTCTCCAATATCGCTTACAGCCCGGAAGAGAGAGTCCTCGATGGTCCCGGATATGGTTACCAATTTGGTCGTGTATGGTATGGCTTCAATGGACACCGCCGGATAGTCCTCATCAAACGTCACCCTGATAATCCTTGTTTCATCGGGCTCATACTGATATTCCACCGCTTCATCGTTCCTGGAAATCACCCGATAGGTCTTTCCCGCCACCAGGCGGGAAAGACTGACCCCATCCAGCCGTTTTGAGGCCAGCGCCATGATCGAATCATCGTCTATACCCAGATCCTTGAGAATGCCGTAGAAAGTGTCGCCTCTTTTTATACGGAATTCACTGACCACCGGATCAGAAACCATCGGCTTCGGAACCACTGTCTGCAATCCAGGCTGGATCACGGTGGAGCTCTGAGAGCTCCCCTGAATGCCGGGCGGTTCATCCGGCGGCCTGGTGGCGTAAAAAAGACCCACACTTATCAGCAGCAAAAGAAGGTAACGCAACCTGACCGGAGGTCTTCCGGGCCGCCCCTGTTGGGCGTTCCTGATTGTGGATGTCCGGATTCTCCCTCTGTCCATTATTCCCAAACTTTTTCCTCCACCATTCTATTAATGATTCCTTCCCGGTCCTCGCTCCCGCTTTCCTCAAGATGTCGATAAAAAAGCTCTTCCACCTCACCCAGGGCCATAAGGATCTGTCGCACCGACCGGAGGAGAGGTAACATGCTATCTGGGTTGTCGGACATCACCCTCCTCCTGGATCTTTTTCAGGCTTTTCAGGCGGTCATCGACCTCCTCCAGGTAGCCCTGAAGTTTACTGTTGTTCTGATCGTAGCCCAAGGCAAGGGTCCAGACCTCCTGGGCCTGTGAAAGCTTACCCTTTGAATATAATTTCATTCCAAGAAGCCTCGAGAATTCGATGATATCATTCAACATATCCTCGTCAAGGGGCCCTTGAGACAGAGCGACTCCCACATAGTAGAAAGCGCCCCCCAGATCACCGGTCTTCTCGGCTTTGCCGGCAGCGGCCAGCGCTTCCTCAGCCCAGTCCTGTCTGAGACGGTGGATCTCATCGAGAAGACGCCCCGCCTCCAGAGGTGTTACGACCAGGGCGTTACCATCCTCAATGGTTCTCTGAGCATCGAGGAACCGTTTCTGGTCGAGATAAAAGCGCGCCTTTTCCAGGCTTTCCTCTGCCCCCTGATGTAATCTCCCGGTCTGGATCTCCCTTTCAAGCCGAGCCACGCCGGCCTTCAGATCAGGCTTGTTCGGCAAGAGAGCCAGAGCCTGATGCAGGCTGGCCAGGGCTCCCTCGATATCTTTCTGGGCCTCAAGGTACTGGGCTTCATCCATCAACGCTTCGACACGTAACGCAATTGATCTGTCCACAACGCTCAGGAGTTTTTTTACCCAGTAATATCTGGGATAGACGGCCAGAGCCCTGGTCAGGTTTTCTCTGGCCCCGACCAGGTTGCCTTTTCTTTTTTCCTCAAATGCCTGTTTGACAAGGGAGTCAGCCCTGTTCAGAGTGGACCTGGAATTTTCCACAGCATTTTGCACTTCCTCGGAACAGGACTGTCCTTTCTCGGCCAGCGCTGCCGAAGCATCCACCGCTGCCTTGTGCTCACCGGTGGAGGAAAGGTTCTGTATCTGACGGCATTCAGAGTTCCCGTCAACCCAGGTCGGCAGGTGCGCGCATCCGGTCAGTGCAAAGGGGCCCAGAACCAACCATATGAGGATAGTCAGCCTGTTTTTTCTCTGACCTCGGAACATATCAGGGCAATTATACCTTTCCGGTCCAGATCAAAAAATATCCGGACCACTTCGGGATCGAACTGGCTTCCTGAACCGTTCTTGATCCTCTCTGTCGCCTCACGGTGGGAAAGAGCCGGCCTATAGGCCCGGTCGGAGGTCATGGCATCGAACGCATCAACAAGATTTATGATCCTGGAAGGAAGAGGGATCTCATTTTTCGATAACCCTTCCGGATAACCGGTCCCATCATAATGCTCGTGATGGTGTTTGACGTAAAGACCGACCTTTTCCAGGGAAGAAATAGGATTGAGAATCCTGGCTCCAATAATCGGATGGCGCTTCATATTTTTTATCTCATTGCTTTCCAAAGGACCCTCTTTACCCAGGATATCCCCGTTAACCCCTATTTTCCCCACATCATGGAGTATTGCCGCCAGTTCGAGGTCGTTGAGGGTATCCTTCTCGACTCCTATACGTTCAGCTATAGCACCGGAGATGCGAGCCACACGTTCACAGTGTCCCCTGGTGTAGGCGTCCTTGGCCTCAACAGCAGCGGCCAGGGATCTGATCGTCTCCCGGAAGTTGCTCTCGATCTTGTTGCGGGCATCCTCAATCTGCCGGACCATGTCGTTAAAAT
>QIEJ01000160.1 GCA_003228585.1 Pseudomonadota bacterium | reverse complement strand
CGCAATGGATGCCCATCCTGAAATCGCCGCGGCCAGAGCTCCGGCCATGTATATCCAGAGATCCTCGGCACTGATCAGAACCCCGGCCTCAAGGATCATCGCACCTGCAATTGCCGGAAGGGAGAGCAGGAAAGAAAACTTTGCCGCTTCCGTGCCCGCGAACCCCATGAGCAGAGCAATGGATATGGTTGCCCCCGCCCGTGATATACCAGGAACCAGCGCCAGTGCCTGAAAACACCCGATGAGAAAAGCGTTCCATAGAAGCATCTCCTTGAACTGCCTGTTTCCCTTTCCAAACCGGAGTGCGGCAGTTAACAGACCGGCTGTAACCAGCAGGCCGATTGATGCGATCTTCGGTGATGTAAACATGGACTCGATAGCATCGAGATAAAAGACACCCAGCACTCCAACGGGCAGACTCCCGACAATCAGCAGCAAAGGTATACGCAGTCCCTCCCCCGCGGGCTTTTTCAAACCCGAAAACACCTCCATTATATCACGGTAAAAATAGGCCACCACAGCCATCATGGTGCCTCCATGCAGGAGAGCACCGAAGGCCGCGGGAGGAGCGGTGAAACCCGGGAGCAGGGACTGGGCGAGCACCAGGTGCCCGGAACTGGAGACAGGCAGAAATTCCGTAATCCCCTGAATTATGCCGAGCAATATAGCGTTGAGCAGGTCAGTCATCGGTTTTTAGTTCCTCATTCCAGATTTCAGATTCCAGATTCCATCCAAAATCCAAGATCCAAAATCCAAAAAGTAAAGCGCAGTCATTGCGAGGAGTCCCGCCAGCTCCGGGACAACGTGGCAATCCCATGGAACACTGCGACTGACTTGTCACGTCAAAACTCAAAGAGCGACGACGAAGGCAGTCTCATCTTGTCGAGATTGCTTCGTCATCACGCTATCAGCGTGATTCCTCGCAATGACCCCGCCTGCCGTTACCCCGACACTTCGATACCTCGATACCTCGTTACTTGACATGGCCCAAGCGCCCCCTCGCCCCCGCACCATCGCGGAAGGCGCGCCGCACCGCACCACTACTCTTCCACCAGGATCACAACCACCGTTGGTTTCTTCTGTATGGCCTTGCGGTAAATAGCCCTGACCTGGATCCGGATCTCTTCTCTGAGATCATCATGGGAAAAATACACCCCCCGCCACCCTCCGATCATATTCGAGACAAGGCGGGCGGCTTTATTGTCCAGCGACGCGATGGAATCATCGAGGCTGACTCCTATACTGTGCACAGCGGCCTCAATGGTCGGCTTTTCCCCCTCCCGCGGAATGGATGCAACCACTGTTATCAGGCCTTCTCTTGCCAACCTGCGGCGCTCTTTGACAAGGGGTCCACTCAGGTCCGTAACAAATTCCCCATCCATCAGCAACCGTCCGGCAGTTACCGGTTCCCCCAGAGAGGCCCGGTCACCTTTTAACTCCAGAACATTTCCAGGCTCAAGAATAAAAGTGTTGGCGCTTGCCACCCCCGTCCCCCGGGCCAATCCGGCACATGCGACCAATTGACGGTAATCGCCATGAACAGGAACAAAGAAGCGAGGCGCTACCGCGGCAATTACCTGTTCTATTTCCTGGGCAGCACCGTGCCCTGAAACATGGACCATGGGAGTATCCTGATAGAAAACCCGGGCCCCCATGCGGAACAGATCATCGATTATCCTTCCCGTGGTCAGTTCATTTCCCGGAATGATCCTGGAAGAGAAGACTACCGTATCGCCCTCCCTGACTTTCAGGCCAGAGTGTTCACCTCGAACGATCCTGCTGAGCGCGGACATGGGCTCTCCCTGAGACCCGGTAACCAGGCACACCAGGTTGGCATCGGGCTTGTCCTTCGCTTCCTCCAGGGGGATAAGAGTACCGGGAGGTGGATTAAGGTAACCCATATCTGTGGCGATACGGCAGTTGCGGACAATCCTGCGGCCTTCCATAACAACCATGCGGCCGCTGCTGCGAGCAGCTTCGAGGATGAGCTGGATCCTGTGAATGTGGGATGCGAAAGTGGCGACATAAACCCGGCCGGCTGCCTGGCGCATGAGGTCCCCAAGGACGCGTCCCACCTCTTTTTCAGGCGGCGTGATCCCGGGGCGGTCTGCATTTGTGCTGTCTGCCAAAAGCAGGAGAACACCGCTTTGCCCGGCCCTGGTCAACCGGGCCAGGTCCGTAACATGACCGTCCACAGGATCAGTGTCCATTTTGAAGTCCCCGGTATGGACAATCCTGCCCACCGGGGTGTCCACGATGAGGGCAGCACCGTCAGGAATGCTGTGGTTCACCCTTACAGGTTCTATAGTGAACGGACCGATCCTGACAGGATCGTTAAACAGCAACTGGCGCAGATCAACATCAGCAGGACCACTGTCCCAATTGCTGTCTGCAAGCCTCTCTCGAACAAGGGCCAGTGTCAGAGCCGTACCGTAGACTGGAACATCGACGTGATGGAGCAGATATGGAAGGGAACCTATATGGTCATCGTGTCCGTGTGTGAGGACAATCCCCTTCAACCGATCAGCGTTCTCCAGAACATAGGTGAAATCAGGCAGAATAAGATCAACACCAGGGTAGTTTCCCTGGGGAATCTTGAGACCGGCATCCACAACTACCATGTGGTCACCATGCTCGAGCACCGTACAGTTCATCCCGAAAGTACCGACACCGCCGAGAGGGATGACGCGTAAGGGCAGTTCCAGGTTCCAGGTTTCAGGTTTCAAGTTATCTTCATTCATTCTTATTTCCCGGAATCAAGTCGTATAGTCGATTGGACAGTTCGGCGAACTGTTCAACCGAGACGTGTTCGGCGCGAGCCCCTTCGTGTATTCCCATATTCATGAGCACCTCGTTTAACAGGGATTTGTCGCACTCGGGAAGACCGGATGCAAGGCTGTTGACGATCTTTTTGCGTCTCTTGCCGAACGCTGCCCTCACCACTTTTGTGGTGAACCGCCTGCTTTTCAGAGGAAAAGCAGGTTCGGGAAGAACATCCCAGCGTACAAGAGCTGAATCCACTTTGGGCGGCGGGAGAAATACTCCCGGGGCCACCTTGCGAAGGATTTTCGGCTTTCCGTACATCTGACATGCAACCGAAAGTATTCCAAAATCCCTGGTCCCGGGATCAGCCGAGAGACGCCGTCCCACCTCCCACTGAACCAGGAAAACAGCCCTTGCTATTCTTTCGGGCCTGTCAATTACCCGGAAAATGATCTGGGTGGATATAGCGTAGGGAAGATTGCCCATAACAACCAGTCTCCCGCTTTCCGGAAAAAAACTTTCCCATGGGACTTTCAGGACATCACCCCGTACCAACCGGAATGATTCCCCGGCAAACTCCTTTTCGAGTTGATCCGCCAGGGATCGATCAATCTCAACACCTGTCACCGATGCCCCCGTGTCGAGGATGGCCCTGGTAAGTTTCCCCGTTCCGACTCCTACCTCAAGGACCTGGTCCCCGGGATTCAGTTCGGCCGATGAGACGATCAAGGAAAGGAGATTTTTATCATGAAGAAAGTGCTGTCCATAAGCCGGCCTTCCGAACCGGTACTGCTTTTGTGTCATCGTATTCCGCCTGATAGAATAGCTATCGTGATTGACATTTGGGTTTTCCTGCGCCTATAAAATGACCCATGTTGAAAAAACCCAAGCTGCATGGGCGTTTATACCCCACTCTCTTGGCTCTGGCAATACTGGCAGCCCTCGGGCTCGCCCTTGGTGCGTGTGTCACACCCGGAGCGGTGTCAACTACGCCTCCCGCCGCTCCCCCTCCCCGTGCGGAAAAACCCGCGGAACCACAGATTGCGGATGTTCCTGTCGAACCTGTTTCTGAAATTCAGGAGGATCAGGTTGTTGAAGCTGCGGTTGTCCGTGATGACCGTGAGGAACTGTTGAAGTACCAGGAGGCGGTGAGGATTTACCGTGAGGAGGGACGTGCCGAGGAAGCCCTGGAGATGTTAAAGGCCTTTCTTAAAATGCATCCCGGGAGCGATTATGCGGATGACGCTCTTCTTGAACAGGCCCGCATCATGGTTCACCTTGACAATCCGGGTAAGGCTCTTTCCCTCGTTAATACTATGCTCCATGACTTTCCAAACAGCCCTTTGCGGAAAAGGGCCTTTCTGGAATCCGGGAGGATCTATCTGAACGCAAACAAGTGGAGGGATTGTGTTCAGTCTATGGAGAGCGTTCTGGCTCTGGATCCACTCCCGGCTGAACGCTTCGAGGCGCAGATCACCAGGGCCGAGTGCCTTCTCCAAAGGAGAGATTACAGAACCGCCTTTGAAGGATCCAGGGAAGCTTATGATGCCGCCCTCAACGAGGAGGATCTTCAGCAGACCAGGGGCATTCTGGCCCTAACCGCCGATGGTCTCAAAGACAGAGCTCTGGAAAGAAAGCTTGAAGGATCAGACGGAACTGAACCATTCGGATACCTTGCCATGGAAAGAGTTGAGAGGCTTGTGGAAAAGGGGATGGATTATGAGGCATTGAATGAACTGATGGACATCCTTGTTCACTATCCCGGACAGCTTCCCGAGGACAGGGTCTTGGAAGCATACAGCGTTCTCAGCGACCGACTTCTCGTCCGGAGCAACACCATCGGCGCTATTCTGCCGCTGTCCGGAAGGTATCGGGTTTACGGGGAGAAGGCTCTTCAGGGGATCCAGGCTGCGCTTGATCTGATGTCACC
>QIEJ01000002.1 GCA_003228585.1 Pseudomonadota bacterium | reverse complement strand
GAACCAGGATTTCACCCTGTGTCACTCTGCGCCCCGTGTGGTTAGCTGGCTTTTTCCTTACGCAGAGTCGTTCGGAGCCAAAGTCTCGCTCTCCCAGTTCTCTTAAAATCAGGCCGCAAGTAGGATGCATTCTTTATTCTTCCTCTCCCCCTTGGCAGGCCGAAGCTTTATGCGACTTGTCCCGTCGTAGCTCGAAGAGCGAAGTCGGAAGGCTGCTGGCGGGAGAGGAAAAGAGGAGAGGGGGTGAAAATCAAAATAGTGGAGTGCAATAAAAAGGGGGCTTTCGGGCTTAACCGCTCGGTTTCGCAGAAAACCAGCTTCACTTCGCGTTTAACCCGAAAGCCCCCTTCACTCCTCATCTAAAGACTCGTCTTCGCTCCGATCTTACTCTAGCTTTATCTGCATAAAAGCCTTCCACGGGATTGCCGCGTCGGCTTAATCGGATGGCCTCCTTCCTCCTTCGCCGGAGGCTTCGGTTGACAAGCGCAATGACTGATGCGCTTTCTTTTGGATCTTGGATCTTGGATCTTGGATTTTGAAGGTAATGTCCGGTTGCCGGTGAACAGAAGAAATGCTATATTTCCCCAGTTTATTCGGCAGTGGGAAAGAATCATTTCTCGTGCCGGGATCACCCTTTCCTTTCTGAATCGGCCTGATCCTGGATCGGTACAGGATGAAGGCGGCCCAGCGCTTCCGCTGCCTTGGCCCTGAGAAGTGGATCGCCGGATTGTTGAAGGGTCTTGACAAGAGGGTACTCTGCTCTGGGATCGCCATTGCGTCCGAGGGCTTCGGCCGCTGTGCAGGCGATTTCACTGTTCTTTTTGAAGAGGAAAGGCAGAAGGAATTCAGTTGCTCTCTGGTCCTTGAAACAGGACAATACCTCCATGGCGGTCTGGACAACAGGTGGCTCAGGTTCATTGAGACAGGATAAAAGAGGGACATATGCCTTGTCCGGAAGGTTGGTCTGTACTGCTTTTATCGCAGCGACACGGATGTCATATTCAGGATCCTGGAGAAATGACAACAGTGCGTCCACCGATTCGGCTGTATCAAGATAACCCAGAAAGTGAATCGCCCTGATCCGGATGGGTTTTTCCCCGCTGCGGGCAGCTTCGACAACCTGTTCGAGTTTCTCCAGTCCCTCGACGCGGTCAAGGGCTCTGGAGGCGGCGGACCTTACCTGTCCCTCTGGATCCCGAAGAGCCTGGGCGAGAGCGTGTTTGCGGGTTTTTATGGTCATAGAGGTTTCCTTGTCGCTTGATGTTTAATAGGCTGTATTTTTACTATTGGCTACCATGATCGCCGAAGCAAGGTTTAACTATGAAGACGGCTGACTTCTTTACACATATATTATGAAAACGAGGAGGACCAGGTGTCAAGTTTGTTTATCAAAACAAAGGTTACAGTAGTTATCGCAGCGGTCTGTCTGGTTCTGGGGACACCTCTGAAGGGTGTCACTGCGGACGATCCGACGGCACAGCCGGTTGTCGGTGACTGGCTCGTTCAACGACTGTCATCGGAACCGGCGACCCTTAACCCTATCACTGCTACGGATGTCTATGAGGGTGCAGTCAACGGGTACATATACGAAAGCCTCCTGGAAAGAGATAACCGGACTCTGAACCTGGTACCATTGCTTGCCGAGAGCTGGAAGGTATCTGAAGACAAACTCAGTTATGATTTTACTCTCCGCAGCGGCCTGAAGTGGCAGGACGGCAAACCACTGACCAGTGAGGATGTGCTCTTTACCTTCGAAAAGGTCAAGGATCCGGCGGTTGATGCTCCTCATCTGAGGAACTATTACAGGGATCTGGAGAAGGTTGAGGCTCTCGATGACCGGAGGATACGGTTTACTTTTTCCGAGCCTTATTTCAAATCCCTGGAAATGATCAGCGGCATGAGCGTCATTCCGAAGCACATTTTCGCTGAGGGGGATTTTAACACACACCCTGCCGGCAGGAACCCCATGGGATCCGGTCCCTACATTTTCGAGAAGTGGGACACCGGGAAAGAGATCGTTCTGAAGAGAAACGAAAATTACTGGGGAGAAAAACCTTTCCTGAAGAGGATCCACTTCAAGATCATCACCGACGACACGGTAGCCCTTCAGGTTTTCAAGCGGGGGGAACTCGACTTCATGGGACTGACTCCAATCCAGTGGGTCAGGCAGACAAAGACCGCCAAATTCAGGAAGGCGGCCGATAAACACCGTTATTATCTCCCCGGTTACTCCTACATTGGCTGGAACATGCGCCGGCCGTATTTTTCCGACAAGCGTGTCCGCAGGGCCCTGACCATGCTTGTCGACAGGGAATCCATCCTGAAGAATATCCGGTACGGTTTCGGGAAGGTGGTCACCGGGAATTTCTTCTACGAGAGCCCGGATTACGACAAGACCATCCAACCGTGGCCCTATGATCCGGCCGGCGCCGTCAGGCTGCTCGAGGAGGCGGGATGGACGGACAGGGATGGGGACGGGATCCGGGACAAGGACGGTGTTCCCTTTAATTTCGAATTCAGCATCACCTCAGGAAGTGATTTTGCGGAGAAGCTCTCGACCATTCTCAAGGAAGAACTGTCCAAAGTCGGCATCGAGATGACCATCAGGCCTCTGGAGTGGGCCCTGTTCACACAGACGCTGGACGACAGGACCTACGATGCGGTAACCCTGGGCTGGAGACTGCCGGTGGAGGCTGATCCCTATCAGGTCTGGCACTCCTCACAAGCTGAGAAAGGATCCAACTTCGTCGGTTTCGAGAACACAGAGGCCGATAGCATTATCGAGGAGGCGAGAACCACCTTTGACAAAGAAAAGCGCATGCAAATGTACAGGCGGTTTCACCGGATAATGCATGAGGAACAGCCGTATACGTTCCTTTTTGTCAATGAGAGTCTTGTGGCCCTGGATAAACGGTTTCAGAACGTGATCGTATATCCCCTTGGCCTGGACTCAACCGAGTGGTGGGTGCCGGAAGAGAAGAGGAAGTACAAGTGACGGAGGGGGAGATGGGGAGAGTGGGTGAGGGGGGGAATAGAAGTTCCGCCCATACTCCCAATCGCCCATGCGCCCAATCAATATTGGCTGATATGATTGCCGACAACCGATGACTCTCCGCGAATACCTCATAAAACGGCTATTACTCATTATTCCCACATTCCTGGGTATAACACTGATCACTTTCCTGGTTATCCAACTTTCTCCCGGAAGTCCTGCGGCCATGAAGCTTGGGGTCGGAGAGCAGGGCATGCTCGGTGATGAGGTCACCAGGGAAATCGTTGAGCAGACGAATAAACTGTATGGTTTGGACAAGCCGATCTGGACACGTTACGGAATATGGTTAAAAAGGGTGGTGACCCTTGATTTCGGCAATTCCTACAAGGACCATCGGCCTGTTATCGACAAGATCTGGGAGAGACTCCCCATCACCCTGGAGTTGAACATCATCTCCATCTTTCTTGTCTATCTTATCGCCATACCCATAGGAGTGCTGTCAGCCGTTCGCCAAGGCAGTGTCGGCGATCGGGTTACCACCGTTGTCCTCTTTATACTTTATTCCCTTCCCAATTTCTGGGTGGCCATCCTCCTCATCATGTTCCTGGGTGGTGGTGATTTTTTTGACCTGTTTCCAGTTTACGGGATCGCGTCATCGGGGATGGAGGGGGCCTCCTTTATCGCGAGGCTGGGAGACCATCTCTGGCATCTCGTTCTGCCTGTTTTCTGCCTGACCTACGGAAGCCTGGCGGCGCTTTCAAGGTTTCAGAGGGCCGGGATGCTCGAGGTCATCCGTCAGGACTACATCAGGACGGCCCGGGCCAAAGGTCTGCCGGAAAAGGTTGTCATCTTCAAGCACGCGTTCCGCAACTCCCTGATTCCCATAGTCACACTTCTCGGATATCTGCTTCCTGCCATGCTCGGCGGCAGTGTTATCATCGAAAGCATCTTTTCTATTCCCGGGATGGGTCAGTTGGGATTCGAGGCGGTCCTCTCCCGCGATTACCCTGTAGTTCTTGCCATTGCTACCATTTCGGCATTTCTGACTCTCCTGGGATTACTTGTGTCCGATCTTCTCTATGTGTGGGTGGACCCGAGGATCAGTTACGAGGCGGAACAATAATGGGGTTAATCCGAGGTATGGCAGTTTGAGAAAGCCCAGGACAAAGCAAAGCTACTGGCGGCTTGTCTGGCGTCAGTTCTCACGTGACCGAGTGGCCATTGCGGGCATGGGTTTTGTGCTTCTGTTGTTTGTAGTAGCGGTTTGTGCGCCCTTACTTGCCGGAAGTCGGCCTGTAGCAGCCGTTGTTGATGCAAAAATCCGCTTTCCGGCACTCAGTCAAAAGGGACGCTTGATCTGGGATCAATCCAGCGAAGAGTCAAGAGGATGGTCTGTCTATCCCCTTGTCCGTTACGGTCCAACGGAGATTGACCTCGGGGCCAATCTGCTCCCCCCGGGTAACGGACACATTCTAGGTACGGATGACCGGGGAAGAGATGTCTTTTCCAGGATGATTCACGGTTCCCGGATCTCCTTGTCCGTCGGTTTTGTGGCCGTTTCCATATATACCCTTATCGGTGTTTTCATGGGGGCTCTTGCCGGATATTACGGCGGCTGGATCGATGTCCTGATTTCAAGGGTCATTGAGGTGATGATGTGCTTTCCAACCTTCTTCCTGATACTGACGGTCCTGGCGTTTTTGCGGCCGAGTATCTACAACATCATGATCATCATCGGCCTGACCGGCTGGCCCGGTGTGGCAAGGCTCGTTCGAGGTGAATTTCTGAAACAAAGGAAGATGGATTATGTTGCGGCGGCGAAAGCGGTAGGCGCCTCGGACGGGCGGATCATTTTCTATCATATCCTGCCCAATTCCATGGCCCCTGTGCTTGTGTCCGCCACCTTTGGCATAGCCGGAGCGATCCTCGTTGAGTCGTCCCTGAGCTACCTCGGCTTCGGAGTGCCCCCGCCAACACCCTCATGGGGAGAGATCCTGTCCCAATCCAAACAGTATATCGACTTTGCATGGTGGTTGACCATCTTCCCCGGCGCAGCGATCTTCCTCACCGTGACGGCTTACAATCTGTTGGGGGAGGGCTT
>QIEJ01000110.1 GCA_003228585.1 Pseudomonadota bacterium | reverse complement strand
GAAACTCCAGCCAATAGCTCGCGGAGCCATTGGCTGGATGGCCCACAACCCCGTGGCCGCCAACCTGATCATGGTTGCCTGCCTCGTGGGCGGCCTTCTGATGCTGGGCAGGATCACCCAGGAGGTGTTCCCAAACATGGAGGCGGATGTGGTTCAGGTGAGGGTTTCCTATCCCGGGGCCAGCCCCGAGGAAGTGGAGCAGGGGCTGATCCTGGTCATCGAGGAGGCTGTCAGGGGGTTGGACGGAGTCGAGGACGTGAGTTCCATCTCCGGGGAGGGCGGCGGTTCGGTAAGCGTGGAACTTCTCGAGGGGCAGGATTTGCAGAAGCTTGCCGACGATGTCAAGAGCGAGATCGACCGCGTCACCACCTTTCCTGTGGACGCCGAGGAACCGGAGGTCTCCATTGTGTCAAGCCGGCGAAATGTCATCGACCTTGTCCTGTTCGGAGACGCGGACATGGCTTCCCTCCACGAACTGGGCGAAAGAGTACGGGACCAGCTGCTGAGCGACCCGGACATTACCCAGGTTGAGCTGGAGGGTGTCCGGCCCCTCGAGATCTCTATCGAGGTCCCCCAGGAGAACCTGCGCCGCTACAACCTGACCCTGGAGGATGTCTCCCGGTGGTTGGGAAACGCCTCCGTGGATCTGCCGGGAGGCGGCATCAAGGCCCCCGGAGGTGAGGTCCTCCTGCGCGTCAAGGAACGCAGGGACTATGGGCGGCAGTTTGCCCGGCTTCCCATCATCACCTCGCCTGACGGCACCCAGGTTCTTCTGGAGGACATCGCTTCCATCGATGATTCCTACGAGGAGTCCGACAGCTACGCCACCTTCGACGGCCAACCGGCTGTCTTTCTGGATATCTACAGGATCGGCAGCCAGACCCCCATACAGGTCGCCGACGCTGTTTTCAAACAGCTCGACGTCATCCGGGACACTTTGCCCGAGAGCATTGGAATCACCATTTTACAGGACCGCGCCGATCTTTTCCGCCAGCGCGCCGCACTGTTATTGAAGAACGGGACTCTCGGCATCGTGCTGGTCCTGATCATACTGGGAATATTCCTGGAGATTCGACTGGCGTTCTGGGTGATGATGGGTATCCCCATCTCCTTTCTGGGGACCCTGCTCCTGTTTCCGGTCCTGGGGATCAGCATCAACATGATCACCATGTTCGCATTCATCATGGCGGTCGGTATCGTCGTGGACGATGCCGTTATCGTTGGCGAAAACGTCTACTACTATTATCAGGGAGGGGACGACCTGCTCACGGCTGCGGTAAAGGGCGCCCGCGACATTGCCACACCGGTGACCTTCAGTATCCTGACCAACGTGGCTGCTTTCATGCCGCTCTTTTTCATACCAGGGGTCATGGGCAAGATCTTCAGGATGATCCCATTGGTGGTTTGCACCGTCTTTCTCATATCGCTTTTCGAGTCGCTGTTCGTCCTCCCGGCCCACCTTGGCCATCGAAAGGAACGCAGCCGGCCCGGGGGCATCCGGGGGTGGCTCAGCAGCCGTCAGCAGGCCTTCTCGAACTGGTTCACCCGGTGGGTCCGGAACCGATTCGGACCCTTCCTCGATGCCGCTCTTTCAAGACGCTATCTCGTCCTGTCCCTGGCCCTGGCCATCCTCATTTTCTTTCTGGCCTACGCAGCCAGCGGGCGCATGGGTATGGGGCTTTTCCCGAAGGTGGAATCCGACTTCGCGAGGGCTTCGGCCACCCTGCCCTACGGGGTTCCGGTAGAGAAGACGGAAGCGGTGGCGAGGCAGATGTACGAGGGAGCTTTAAGAGTGGTGAAAGAGACCGGCCGACCAGAGCTTGTCACCGGGATCTTCACTATGGTTGGACGGGGCGGTTCCCACAACCTGTTCATGACCGTCTATCTGGCCGACCCAGAGATCCGGGACGGCATCATGACAACCCGGGAGTTCACCAGGCGCTGGCGCGAGGAAACTGGAATAGTGCCCGGGGTGGAGAATATCAACTTTCAGTCTGATTTCGGAGGGCCCGGACACGGATCGGCCATAACCGTGGAGCTGTCTCACAGGGACACGGCCGTCCTTGAGAAAGCCAGCGCCCAACTCGCCAGGGATCTTTCCAGATACTCCCTGATCAAAGACATTGACGATGGGTACCAAAAAGGGAAGGAACAGCTCAACTTCACCCTCAAACCCGAAGGCAGGGCTCTGGGACTCACCGCGCAGGACGTGGCTCGCCAGATAAGGAGCGCTTTTTACGGTTCCAGGGCTCTGCGGCAGCAGCGGGGGCGCAACGAGCTTACCGTCACTGTGCGGCTGCCCCGGGAAGAACGCGTCTCCGAGTACAATATCCGGGAGATGGTGGTGAGGACACCCTCCGGAACCTTCGTTCCTCTTCGGGATGTGGTCGATTTCAGGCGGGATCGGGCTTTTACAAACATCTCCCGCCGGAACGGAAAAAGGGTGGTACAAGTCACCGCCGATGTGAACGATCGCAGCCGTGCCGGAGAGATCGAAACCGCCCTTTCCGAAGAGGATATGCCCGAACTTGTGGCTGCCTATCCAGGCCTCCAGTACAGTTTCGAGGGCAGGGCCGCCGATACACGCCAGAGCATACAGGGTCTCAAGATAGGGTTCACCCTGGCCGTTATCCTCATCTTCATCCTGCTTGCGGTGCCGTTTAAATCCTACATCCAGCCCCTGATCGTCATGAGCAGCATCCCCTTCGGGATCATCGGGGCTGTCCTGGGGCACATGATCATGGGGTACAGCCTCAGTGTGGTGAGCATGTTCGGCATCGTGGCCCTTTCCGGGGTCGTGGTCAACGACTCCCTCATTCTCATCGATTTCGCCAACCGGCGCATCAGGGAAAGGGGGATGTCGGTCCATGACGCGGTCCTTGACGCGGCCATCCAGCGCTTCAGGCCCATCCTCCTGACCACAGTCACAACCTTCGGGGGCCTCGCCCCCATGATGTTCGAGCGCGCCCTTCAGGCCCGGTTCATGATCCCCATGGCCATCTCTCTGGGTTACGGGATCCTGTTTGCCACGGTCATCACCCTGGTCCTGGTGCCGTCCCTTTACATGATCCTGGAAGATTTTCACAGGGGCCTGAGGACCTTTGGGAGTGGATGGAGGAAGGTGACGGGGAGTTACCGGGAGGAAGAATAGACTGTGGGACCAGGCGACCGTGCGATTAAAATCGCAGAGTCGTTCGGAGTCAAAGCCTCGCTCTCCCAGTTCTCTTAAAATCAGGTTTCGCTCGTCTTTGCTCCGAACGTCGCTTCCCGAATAGTTGTGAGCAATTGCTTTGGCAACGGTGTCATTGCGAGGAGTGACGAAGGAGCGACGCGGCAATCCCAGTTGGTCGAGGCCATCAGCTAAGGCGAGGCGTTTTTCTATTACAATCCGAGGAAGACTTTTCTGACAGGATCAACAGGATTTTACCCCCTCTCCCCGCCGCGGGAGAGGGTCGGGGTGAGGGGGAATTTGTGTTCCCTGCAGGCTACGTGAATGATCTGGTTCCGTTCTTTCTTTGGAATCTGCTTTCCCTTGAAAAGTGTCTGTAATGATGGGCGCTCCGCTCCGGAGGCCAGAAATTTTCCATCAGCTATTTGGTGATTGTACATCCTTGAAAAATGCGAGAAAGTAGAGCATTATAAGAAGTGCAAGGAATTGTTACTGAACAGCAACCTGACTCCCAGACGGGTCCTGGGTAAAGATTTCAGGCCTTGCTTGAATTAAGGCATACAAATCAAAGGATCGATCAATGGAAAATTATCAACTTTTGATAGACTTTCATAAAAGCGCGAACCGGCAGGGTCCAGGCGGGGATGCAGAGACCGGGAGGGCTCTGAGCCTTGCTATGATAGACCAAAAAGCGCCATTAAAGATTGCTGATATTGGCTGCGGAACAGGAGCTTCCACCCTATTGCTTGCTCGACTATTGAAAGCCCAGATTACAGCAGTTGACTTCCTTCAAGACTTCCTTGAAGTCCTTGAAGGCAGGGCTGAAAATATGGGTCTTTCTGAGAAAATAACGACTCTTAACTGCTCAATGGACAATCTGCCGTTTGAAGCCGAGGATTATGATGTTATCTGGTCTGAGGGAGCGATATATAATATCGGCTTTGAAAGAGGCGTTATTGACTGGAATCGCTATTTGAAAGTGGGCGGAGTGCTGGTTGTTTCGGAAATCACTTGGCTTACAGCCTCCCGCCCATCGGAAATCCAGAAATATTGGGAGGGTGAATATCCCGAAATAGATGCAGTCTCTTCAAAGGTATGCATACTGGAGAAGAACGGCTATTCTCCGCTTGCCTATTTTGTTTTACCAGATCATTGTTGGCTGGACAATTATTATAAGCCCATACAAGACAATTTCAAGAATTTCCTTAATCGAAACGGTAACAGTGAAAAAGCACTGGCAATAGTGGAAGCCGAAAAAAGAGAAATTGAGCTATATGAGAAATATAGAAATTATTATAGCTATGGTGTGTATATCGCAAAAAAAGTGGGGGCGCCAGCAGCATAGATGCTTTTCATGCTTGAACCAGATAGTTAATATTTAAATTCAACAAACTTTACGATAACAGCTTTTTTTAAACACGCAGCAGCGACATAGATCACTTCTAACCGAGACCTAACCTCTCCCCACACATGACCAGGATAGATCACAGGCTATGCAAAAAGTCTCTGACCAAAGACAGTGCGTCGCACGCAGGTTGTAGAGTCGTGAAGAATTAACCGATAAGGGACATTCGGAACAAAGCGGAACGAAGCCTGCTTTTAAGAGAACTGGGTGAGAGAGGATTTGGTTGCGAATGTCCCGGCTGTTCATGCCTGTTTACTTGGGAGTCAACAAAAAGGGACCCTGAATACGGATTGCTGACAATTGATTACTTTTCCCTGGCCTCACCATCATGCCCTTCCTCCTCGTGCTCCTTGAGTTTCTCTGCCATCTCCCGGAGGCGGTCCTCCACGGCGCGGTTGAAACTTCCCTTCGGGAACGCTCCGGTCTTTCCGCGCTCGCCGGCTTTACTGCCGGTGAGGATCTCGATCCCATCGTCCACCTTCTCGATGGCGTAGATGGCAAACTCACCCCTGGACACGGCATCGACAACTTCACCGGAGAGCATGAGGTTCCTGACGTTGGTTTTGGGGATAATAACCCCTTCGCTTCCGCTAAGACCACGTGCCGTGCACGTCTCGAAAAAGCCCTCGATCTTCTCGTTGACCCCGCCGATGGGCTGGATGTTTCCATGCTGGTCCATGGAGCCTGTAATGGCAAGGTCCTGACGCACAGGGATGCCGGAGATGGCCGATGCCAGGCAGATGAACTCCGCGGCGCTGGCGCTGTCACCATCCACCTCCGAGTAGGTCTGCTCGAAAGTGATGGAGGCGCTTAAGGAAAGAGGAAAATCGCGAGCATAGCGCATGGACAGGTAGGATGACACGATCATGACACCCTTGCTGTGGATACTTCCGGAGAGCTTGACCTCCCGCTCGACGTTGACCATGCCTGCCTTACCGAGGAATACTTTGGCCGTGATCCTTGTCGGTTTTGCGAACCGGTAATCACCCATGTCGTAGACGGACAGGCCATTGACCTGTCCCTGAACCGCCCCCTTCGTCTGCACCATGATGGAGCCTTCCTCGATGAGGTCTCCCATCCGCTCCTCGATCCTGTTGTGCCGGTGTTTCCTCTCTCTCTCCGCCCTGGTGACATGTTCGCGGGCGACGATGTCGGCACCCTCCTCCCTGGCCCAGAAAGAAGCCTCACTCATGATGTTCGCTATCTCGTTAAAGTGTGTTGTAAGGCGGTTCTTGTCGTCGGCTATCCGGGCGCCGTGCTCCACAACGGCGGCGATGGACTGCGTGTCGAAAGGGAGCAGATTTTCTGTTTTGCACTGGCTGGCAGCAAACAGAGCGTAATCCTTGATTGCCGAGTCGGTTCGTTCCATAGTGCTCCCGAAATCGGCCTTGACCTTGAACAATTTGGTGAAGTCCTCATCCTGGTGAAGCAGGAGGTAGTAGATCATGGGCGTTCCAATGAGGATAACCTTCAGATCAATGGGGATGGGTTCCGGCCGGATGGCCGAAGTGGTGATCATCCGGTACTGCTCTCCGAGGTCCTCGATCTGGACATGTCCCGCCTTCAGGGTGTTCTTCAGGGCTTCCCACGCAAAGGGACTCCTCAGGACCTCCAGAGCGTCCAGGATCAGATATCCGCCGTTGGCAAGATGAAGGGCGCCCGGCTGGATCTGGGCAAAGCCGGTGGTGGCCATTCCAAACTGGACCGAGTACTCCATTTTGCCAATCAGGTTGTAAAAAGCTGGATGGCGCTCGTAAACGACCGGAGCGCACTGTTCATTGGACATGTCAACAATGAGGTTAACCTCATAGCTTTCGAAGGGTTTCTCCGCGGTCATCATCTTCATGCCGGGAGGCGCATGGCCCTCGGTATGCGTTTCGATGAACACTGTGAAATTGTCCAGAATGTCTTCAAGAAGGAGATTCAGATAGGTGACGAGCTTTTCGTTACCTGTATGCTCAGAAAAGAGCGTCTCTATCAGAGGTTCGACTGTGGCCTTGATCTGTTCCTTGGCCATGGCGTCGACCCAGTTCCGGGTTTCCTCCTCCCTTTTACGGGCATCGCGGCTGACCTCCTTCAACTGCTCCCGCAAAGCCTTGACCGCCTTCTCGTATTCCTTCTGAGTCTCCTGCGGCAGGGCCTTGAACTGCTCCTCGCTCAGCTTTTCGCCGTCCCGAAGGGCTATGAAGATAAACTCATCGTTTACCTTTTCGAAGGAGTAGTTGACCTCCTTTGCCTGATTCTGAAACAGCTCCAGCAGTTCTGCATTTTCCCTCGCCAGTGACTCGAGGACTTCGTTTCGCCGTGCTTCAAAATCCTTGTCCTCCAGAGCCGCGGGAATGTTTTTCTTGAGAACTTCGATGAGCTCATTCATCTGACGCACGAACAGTTTGCCTTTGCCGGGCGGAAAGGAGATAGCGAGGGGTTTTTTGGGATTCTGAAAGTTGTGGACATAGGCCCAGTCCCGGGGAACCGGCATTTCACCGCACTTCTCCTTGACCATGGCCATGATTGTGGAGGATTTGCCGCTGCCCGGCTCGCCCAGGAGGAAGAGGTTGTAGCCGGTGTTGTCGATCTTCAGGCCGAATTCGATGGCCGCAAGGGCCCTCTCCTGGCCGACGGGACCCTCAAGGTCGGGCGCCCCTGGGCGGTGCTTTTCCACGGAATGCTTTTCTCAGGGCACGTGTAGCGAAGTTCTTCGACGGTGAGAGCCTTGTGCTTTGATTTCATAGTGTTCTCCTCGCGGCGGGCTGTGATCCCGTCCCCGGACGTTCTGAACAACCAGGAAGGGACCCTCGCCTCACTTGAGCAGTTTTGCGTACATGTCCAGATAGTTCCGCGCACACCTGTCAAGGGTGAACTTTTTCAGAACCTTACTCCGGGCCTGCCGGGAAAGCAGTTTCCATCTCTCGTCCTCCCCGATTACCCAGTCCACCCCGCGAGCCAGGTCCTCGCTGCTGAAGCATTCCGCCCGGTAGCCGTCTGTCCGATGGTCTACGATGTCTTTCAGCCCGCCCATGTCAAATGAGACGACGGGGGTGCCGCAGGCGAGGGCTTCAACAGCCGTCTTACCGAAAGCCTCCTGGACCGACGGGACCAGCATGACATCGCCGGCCGAGTAAACGCGGCTCAGGTGCGCATCGTCATCGATATGGCCCAAGTGGAGGGTTTCCATTCCCGGCCAGATCCTGCCGGGGGGCTCCGGGGAACCGAAGACCACAAGGACGGCCTTTTGAGCCCACCCCTGCCGGACAAGCCGGTCCGCGGCCTCCAGAACGTAACGGAACCCTTTTCTCCTGTCGGTGGAAGCGTTGGGGGCCCCGAAGAGAATGACCTTCCTGTCCGGGGGCAGCCCCAGGGCCAGCTTGGCCGGGGCTTTTTCTCTCGGGTGGAAAACCGACTCATCCACCCCATTGTGGATAACAATGGTCTCGCGGTCTTTGAAAAGGCTGCTGGCTTTCGCGCAATCGGCCAGCCAGTTGCTGATGGCGACAACAGGGAAGTCCAGGCTTCTCCAGGATCGATCCTTCCTGTTCCATGTCTTTCTCGTGATGTCCGTCTCCTTTTCGGAGCCGAGCTGGGGGCAGGCCCCGCAGGATTCCGTGTATTTTGTGCAACTTCCCGAGTAATGGCATCCACCGGTAAATGTCCACATGTCGCGGAGGGTCCAGAGTACAGGGCGCTTGAAATGGACGAGGTTGCGGGGATTTACGAAACCGGAACAGACCCAGTGAAGATGGATAATGTCGGGGTTGATCCGGGAGACCTCGCGATGGACAAAACTCGGGGCCCAGGCCGGCGAGAAGACAGTCGGCTCCCTTTGAGGATATCTGTGCAGCAGCGCGTTGTCCATCTTCCTCTGGAGCAGGTGGGCCAGCTTCCGGTTCCCCGTTTCGGGCCCGACGACGGTCCTGTCGTCACTGCTCTTCTGGCTGACGAGCATGACCGAATCGACGCCTTTGTCCACCAGGGAACGGTGGAGCCAGTAAGCTCCTCTCGCCGCTCCTCCCAGAAGGTCCCAGGTGCTCAGGTGAAGAATGCGCATGTCACCCGACCTCGCACCCGCTCGCCCGGATCCATTCGATGAGAACGAGCCATGCCCACGTGTGGTTGGAAGCCTTTGTCGCCCTGATCCTGCCTGCCTGCCGCCTGAGAAAGGATGACCTGAAGACCGTCCGTGCCGTTGGGGAGTCCAATGCGTCCAGGGACCGCTCCCTGAGGGGTCCGGTTATCCATGTCCGGAAGGGGAGTTCGAACCCCGTTTTCGGTCTCTGGAAGATCTGGTCCGGGACAAGATCCAGGATGGCATCCGACAGGGCGGCCTTGGCAACCTGGCCCCGGATCTTGGAATCGTCGGGCAGGGCGAAGACATGCTCGGCGAAGACATGGTCGAGAAGGACAGGCCTGACCTCCAGCGATCGGGCCATGCTCATGACGTCGCAGTCCCTCAGAAGCGTGTTGAGCAGGTAGCGGCGGTACTCCACGTATGACATCCGGGCCAGGGGAGGCAGTTCGGGACGGTGAAGAGCCGCCGTCTCCGTTTCCGGCAAATCCGTGTTCATCCGGTCACCGAGGCTCTGGATGACGTTTCTGGCCAAAGAGCGGTCGAACATCACCCGGCGGAGGCTGGCCAGTTTCTGAACGGGTCCAGCCCATCTCCAGTACGATCCGGCCGTGTAGCGGTTTGGACGCCATCGGTGAACCTGGGCGAGGAAAGCGTCCCAGGGACGCGAAGGTTCCGGGCCAGGGTGGGTGAACAGGCGAAAATGGGGGTACCCGCCCAGGAGCTCATCT
>QIEJ01000211.1 GCA_003228585.1 Pseudomonadota bacterium | reverse complement strand
TAATAGCAATCGTATTCGTTCTCGGTGCGATATCTGGAGGGATGATTGCGTGGTCATACAGCAAGCGCAGCCAGGACAAGGCTGTAATTAAATACCAGGATAAGGAGCTGAAGGCCGTCGAGAAAATACATGAGCGCAAGGAGAAGCGGACCGAACGATTACAGAAAACCAGAGAGGTGATCTTAAATGTCAAAGATGACAGCAAGTGCAGCATTCTTGATACTCCTGTCCCTGATGCTTTTGCTGACGGGATGCGCGACTTCTACCGTCGTGGGGCCAACTGACGAACTGACGAAACCCTGCAAGAAAGAATCCCTACCGCCAGGGAAGGTGACGCCCAGGCAGATGGGAGACGTGCTGGTTAAACAGTGGAAGGCCACCGACGACTGCAATGACCAGCTGAAGGCGATCAGAAAATCAGAGATTTCTCCCGGAATAGTAGGAAGCATTGGCAATCAGATAATCGACGTTCATCTTAACCACCTCGAACTCGATCACCCAGACCCAAGGGTTCGTGGACCAACCCTGGCCGCGCTTTTCGTTAATGGAGTTCCATAAATCTTCAAACCAGAACAGCGGAGTAATTGATATCATCATCCCGCCGATGTCTCTGGAATGCACCATAAATCCTTCAGTCATTGCATCACCAGAATTAATCTCCTGCACCCGCTCCATTTTGATATTGGTAATGCGGAGGGTTAGGCGTGAGGCCCAGCGGGGCATGTGGATACTGGGGACAGTGGCTCCTCGCTTGCCCCTGTAATGATGCATCTTTACCCAAGAGTCACTAGCTTCAATACTGTTTTTTATCGGCTCAAAATGATCGTCTGCTTTATATATGACGCCATCGAGGCCATAGGGAATATAATCCTCTTCACGTTCTTCGCTTTCTTCTGCCTCACAATCCGATAACTCATGCGCATAGCAGCTCTCCCGTACCCAAAGCAGATCGCTGGGCCGGCCGTATGGGCAATGATAGATCCCCCCTTTTCTAAAATGATCTTCGCTCGCCCAATGAAGACCTTTGTCTTTCTTCGTTGGGCAATAACCGGGAAACGAAGGCTGCGGCTTAACAACCCGCCGCGTCTGTGTCTTCAGACCATCCAGCAGGGTGCGGATCATTCCGGCGGAGAAGATGATCGGGGTAATTTTCATCGGCTGTTCCCAACCTCACCCTTTGTTCGGATCTTGTCAGCGATCTCGCCCCTGTGGACAGCAACCTCGCGTGGGGCCTTGATGCCGAGACAAACCTCTTTCCCTTCAACCCCAATCACCGAGACAATTATATCCTCGAGTCCATCGACCTGAATCTCGATAGTCTTTCCAACCCTTCTCTTTAACAGAAGCATTCCCATATCAATCCCCTTAACTTGGTTTATAATCGGACAGGTCAAAGCCCTTGAAAGCAGCTGCAGCAATAACGAGCGGCAGCCTTGCTCCCATTTCTGCTATGTGGATCGCATCTCCCCTTTCCGTGAAATCCAGACCCGTGCCGACGTAGGCAACCTTGTAACGTTCACACTGGACCAGAACGATTCCAATCGTATTCTTTTCTCCCAGTTGGCTGAACCAGAGGCACGACAGCACCTCGCATCCGGTTGAAGTTTTAGCGCCCATCAGTTCACCTCGTGCGCCGGCACATCCGGCATCCCATCATTCCACCCATCGATCAACGCCTGCAGGGCGCCTTTGATCTCATCCCGATCCTTCGAGTTGGAGACGTACTGGAACCGACCTTCAGTCCAGACGATGAGAGAGAAGGCAACTGGCTGGCCGGCGATCTTCCTAAGTTTTGAATCCAGATGATCTGCGACAGCCGGTAGCTTTTTCGATATTTTATTTATTGCACTCAAAATTCCCTCCAGACATATATATGTTTAACGGATCATTTTCCGATCCTGATGCGTCCACCTATCGAGATAAAAGTATCATCCGCAGTTCGTTCCCTCGTCGAATAAACCTGGGTTCCGCCAGACCAGGACATACCGGTCTGTATGGCACTGCCAGTGCGACGCCCGATCCGAGTGAAGAAGTTCCCTCGTTTATATTCGATGAACGTAATGTTCAATGACATCGCCTGAGAATGATAACTAACATCACCAACCCGTTCGCCAGATACATATCCAGAAGACATACCGACGCCGACAGATATCATGTTGTCCTTGTTGAACGACTTCCCGATGCGTGCGTACCTGCTACCAGGCAGGCCGATGTCAACTCCAATCACTATGTTACGACCGAAATCGAGACCGAACATCAGCTCACCTATGCTTGAGAACACGACATCTCTATTTGCTTTAACGTAAGCGTTTCCCATGAACCCGACGGACAGCGGTCCAGCATTGGAAACAGGAACAATTAAAAACAAAACTATAAATATTATATTTTTCATGATATTTCCTCCTGACTGTTATGGCTTGAAATCCTTGATGGCGAAGTAGATCTCCATGCAGGCCACGGCATCGCCCATGGCAGAGTGGATCCCATCGTGCTCACGACTGAAGAAGTGCTGATAAGCCTCCACCAGTTTCGGCATCTTCCCAAGACCGACAATCTTACGAGACAGCTGGCCGGTGCATTCAGAGGGACACTCTTTCCACGTCTCAATCGAGACTTCATCCGCCCACCGCTTGAGCGCGATACGCATGATCCGTTTATCGAATGACTTCCCGTGCGAAACCCAGTCCATTCCGTTCCACAGATACAGGAACATCTGGACAGCCTCCTTCTCTGGAATGCCGATCTCAGAAGCGTGGTCATTTGTGATGCCATGGATATCGATAGTCACCTGCGGGATCTCCCAACCATCAGGAGCAACGACGACATCCATCATCTCGATGACCTTCCTGGTTTCAACCTCGACTCTGAGCGCAGCGATCTGGACGATGTGAGGTTGGTCGACGCTGTCGGACCGATCACGCCACAGCGGAATGCCGGTCGTTTCTGTATCGAAAAATATAATCTGTTTCATTTTTAATCCTCCAAAGGATATTGAATTCCACACATGCTGGCCGGGAACCTCTGCCAGATTTCTTCTCCCTGATAAACTGCGACCCAAGGGACAAAGGCATTACTTCCGCACTCTCCGTAGATCTCGATTTTTGTCACACCCGAGATACCGATGACGAACGCCAAGTCATCGTCGAACCAGACCCGCTCAATCAGACGGGAGTCCTCAAGCATTGATAGGATGCCACTCATCGCACCGCCACCTGGCTGTCTTGCCACACCTTCAATCCGGGGATCTTCTTGTCCGGGTTCATCTGCACCAGATTGATCGCAGCCTTCTGCACCGCGATCCTGACAGCGTCTACGACCTTCGGATCAGTGCAGGCGAGCCCCGCCAGACTTATAGGCCCATCCACTAATAACTCCATGACATCTTGGACCTCACACTTCCAGATTTTCTTCATACCGGATGTGGCGCCAAAAGAACCGCGGGCCTTCTTGACAGTTGGATCGACAACCGGGGCATTGGCAGCGGCATCCATGACGGCCTCAGACTCAGCCTCATGTTCAACAGCCTCCTGTGCTGCCTTATCAGCGGCTTCCTGAGCCGCAGCCGCTTCCTCGGCCTTACCGGCAGCCTCAAGCTCCGCAGCTTCTTCCCGGGCCTTACGTGCAGCCTCCTCGGCTTTACGCTGTTCCTCGGCTGCCTTTTCAGCAGCAGCGAGGGCCTCGGCTTCCGCTTTTTCTCGCGCCTTGCGTTCTTCTTCACGGAGCCGTGCTTCTTCTTCATCCGCCCACGTTTTCATCTTTGTGCGCGCGGCCTTGTCGGCGGCCACCAGGGGAGCAGTTATTTTCTTGAATTCGGCGTTCACCCAGTCGACATATTGCCTCGGTTTTTTTGTATCCTCCATCCGCTGCTCGTTCAATTTTTTCAAATCGTTCGAGATGATTTTCACCAAATCACCACCAGAGGCATAGGTATCATGACTGGTGATCTCCATCCGTTCGACCTGACCGAGCAGATCATTCATCCGGGCACGGAACCCGGTGAGTTGAGACCCCTCCAGGCTGACCATTTCTTTCTCAATTATCGTTTGTAGATTTTCTTGCATCTCTATTCTCCGTAGCTTTGGTTATTAACAATTCAGTCAAGGCATCAGGAGCAACCCTCCTGATCTCCGAGACCGCGAAAGTGTGGTTGTACATGGCCGGCTTGCCAGGCCCGTACCACCCGATGATGAACTCGAGTACGCCATCACCGTAGGTCGTATAGACGACATCGGCATCGGCCCCTTTGCGGACGACCTCAAGGGCATCTGCGAGCTGTTGCATTGTCATATCCATCAGAAAATCCTCGGTATCGTATTTGATCTTAAATGATCAGATTTGATCTGGTTGACCTCACTCTGGCCGGACTGGACATATTCCCAGAACTCGAGACAGCGGGACTCCATCCGTTTGATGTAGACATCATCTCGGTCGAGCAGCTTCAGGAACAACCGACGAGCCAGATCCCGGCGCGGGTCGTATGAGATGAACGCGCCCCAGTCGACGTCAGCCACCCAGATCCCGGTATGGACCTGCGGCCGGTGTTCGTCGGGAACGCGATCAAAGGTCAGGGTCCGAAGATGGACTGATTCGGAGTAGGGGCACTTCGCCTCGACAATCCCCTCGATGATGTCAGCATCTTTGTAGACCTCACCATCCAGCGAACACCCGATAAATGGGTACTCAGGATGGACGGAGAACCCGACACGACGAACGTCGACGTCCTCCTGGAATTCGTATTCAGCTATGGCGACAGGTTCCCACTTGTGGCCCCAGTCCATCCATGGCGGTGCAATCGAAGCTCGATCCAAGTTCGATCTCCTCACCGGCTTCGATGCGCGCCAGCAGAGCCAGCTCCTCGCGGAGTTGCCTGGCATAGGACGCCCAGGCCCGGGGACCACCCATGACCCGCTTCATCTCCGACCCGGTGATTTTGCCGAGTCGTGCCTTGAACCATTCGTAACTACCCTGTTTCATTGGCCGCCTCCTTTACGCCGGCATCAAATCCTCTCTGCATCGTTCGGGATTCCATACTACCGAGATGCCCGCATTTCAAATTCTTCCCGTTTTTTCCGAGATTGAATCCGGTTAGGTAGATTTTATCGCGGTGCCGGAGATACTTCTCGATCTCCAGCTTTAGGAATGCACGACCCAAGGCGGATTTTAGTTTCCCGGTGACCTGGTTCGGTTGCCTGAGAGACCAGAACAAAGCATCAACTTCCAGGTCCGTAAGATTTAATCTGTCAGTCATGACTTCAACCCCGTCGTGATCTTCTCCAGAGCCTCGTCGAATTTGGCCGCAGGTAGGCTGGCGATCTCATTTAATCCGTAGGTCTTAGCGAGACGCCCAAGCTGCCGAGTTGTATATGCCTCCTCTTTGCCGGCGTCGGTGAATGCGGCATAGAGAGAGTTAATCTGATCATTATTGAGCAGAACAAGGGCCTCGGGAGCGGTCGAGCCAGTGAGTTCCTGTTTCTTCAGATTGGCAGGATCAAGGCCCTCGT
>QIEJ01000043.1 GCA_003228585.1 Pseudomonadota bacterium | reverse complement strand
CTCGGCATCCCGGCTGAGTGCCTCATCAAACAACCTCAGGATCGGCAATCAGCCTGATCCCGGTCTGGTTTAGAAGAACGAAGACGTCGGAGCACGACGGCCTGCTGCCCAAAAGTGTGAATGACGAGAACTTACCCCACGGTTTGTCCCTGAGCCTGGCGATAAATCCCCTCGATCTGTTCCGCCTCTTCATCGGTAAACGCCGCGAATTCCTTCTTCCGGGCACGCCCGGACAACTTTCCGTTATTTTGCCTGAGAAAACGGAAGAGGAGATCGATGGTGCCGCCCGGCATATCGATCATTTCTTCAACGCGTTTTTTGAAGAGGTCATAACGGCGCAGGAAATCTGTTTCATTCGGCAGATCGATTTCGATGGTCTGCGCAACACAGGAGAACAGGAATTCAGCATGTGCCGTCGCGTCGAAATAGCGGTAAAAATCAATCGTATCATTTAAAACTTCGACATTGTTCTCAGGCGTAGGCCGCCACTGGATCAGCGGAAGCAGGCGCGCCGAATAGTTTTCCAGGACGTGACGGTAATCATCGACATGTTCCAGGATGGCCGCTGAAACGGGAAATACAACACCCGGGGGGTTAAAACCGCGCTGAGCGAGAACATGATGGATCAGATAGCGGTGAATTCGTCCGTTCCCATCCACAAAGGGGTGGATATAAACAAAACCAAACGCCAGGACAGCGGCGGCGAGCACCGGATGGAGTTCGCGAGCCGTACCCTTATCGAAGTCGATCAGCCCTTCGATGAGACCTTTCAGATCGCCCGGGCCGGCACTGATATGGACGGGAAGCGGCATACGTGTTTCCCTGTCATGTTCACCGACAAAACCGTCTTCCTCCCGCCAGCCGATCCTGACGAAGCGCCCATCGCCTATGACCATGCGCTGCAGACGTAAGAATTCGTCCTCATCGAGGGGCTGCATCCCTGCCTGGCCGATGACTCGGCCCCAGCGCTGGATGCGGCTTTGAGGGGCACGTTCGCCCTCAATGGCATAACTCGCTCTGGAATCCTTTATCAGTAGGAATGCGGCGGCGCGGGCAACCAGGTCTTTCGGCACATCCGCAACCACCTGGCGTGCGCGCGCAGCGAGATTCATTCCCACAAAGTCGTCGAGTGTTTTAGTGCGCTCGATCATCGGGCAGAATGCAGGTGTTCCCGGCAGGTTGTTTTTGACGCGGTGACGTGACGATGTTTTACCCGCGACAGCCCATTGCTGTTTCGGATCAACGACCAGGGCGTACGTTCCTTTGTCGGCATCGGGAAGATCAAGACGTGAACCGGTCAGCCACTCATACAAAAACCAGATACGCCGAGCATAACTGCCGGTGGGCCTGGCCCGCACAAGGGCTTCGACGGCCTGCCCGGCGGCGGCCTCAAAAACACGCTTGAGGACCGCCAGATCGAGACCCTCATATTTGAGGGCGAAAGTCAGATGTCCGTTGAGAGTTGGTTCGGGACGGTGCCTGGGGGTGTAAATGCGCCAGCCGGTTTTTTCATAAACTTTATGGTGCGCGCCTATCGCGCACAGGCGGCGGGGCAACGGCACTGCAAGCCCGAGGCTGCCGATGAGGGCCGCATATCCGACCGGCTCGGCCCGCTCAGGGAGGCGCCGTTCGTGAAAAACGGTAACGGGTTTTGAAATAATGTTACTGGTGTCACTCATCATGAAAAACAATTCTAATTCATGAAAAACAATTACTCAATACAATTTTCGTGAATTTTGGGTCACTGGGACCAGGACGTGAATTGAGGTATTTCCCTGTCCACAGCAGGCCAAAGCTGTCATCCGAATCCAAAATCCAAAACAGAGCGCAGTCATTGCGAGGAGTCATCACGCCAGCGGCGTGACTGGCGTGATGCCGACGAAGCAATCCCATGGAGCGAGCTCAACAATGAAAAGCAGGAAAAACACCTGCTATAAAATTTTTTTGTGCCTTGACAGTTGCCTCTTAAATGGGTGACCCCCCGATTTGTCCCCTTCCAGCCTTTACCTGCCCGAATGTCCAAACTATAATGTTCCGGCCGCATGCAATTCGCGATGGATTGCCAGAATCATTGAAAATACAGTTTTTGTTTGGAGGAGCTTAATGCGAAATCCCCGTCTTGTCGTTTTGATCCTGACGTTCTTTTTAGTCGTCTCCCCCGCTTACGCCAAAAAGGGCAAGAACAAACCCCCTCCGGACAGGAGTGTTGAGTTCACACCTGTCATCAAGAAAGCCAGATACAGTTCCCGGCCCACCGTCAAGATCACTGACCGATCCGATGAAGACCTGAAAGCCAGCGGTTTCGTCAAGATCGGCATCGCAGAAGCCCGGATGGTCATCCAGAGGTGCATCAGGGAAAACGGCAAGGAGAAGTGCAAGGATGTCCTGATGAAGTCCGACCCAACAGCGGAGATCCTTCGGGAGGCGGCAAAAAAAGGCGGGGACCTCCTTGTGATGATCAAGGACAGGGAGGAAACAGAATCCTTCAACGATGGCAGTAAGTGTATCCGGTGGACACAGGATTATGGCTACCGGTATGTGCACAACTACGCCACCGGCTTATCCAGCCTTAAGTTCGGTCGGACCCAGACCAGGTGTAGTCAGTACGAGTCTTTCACACGAACCCACAGCCTCGTGGTCAGTCTCGGAGTGGTCTGGCGCAACGACCCTGAATTGGCTGGAAAAATCAGGCAGGCGGATGAGTTTGTGCAGGCCGCCGGGAACGGCAACATCCAGAAGGTTCAATCCTTCCTGGACCGCGGTCTGGATATCAACAAAACGACCGATTCTGACGGTACCCTGGCGCTCAGTATGGCGGCTCTTGAGGGAAAGCTGGAGATGGTTAAGTATCTCATCTCCCGAGGGGCCAAAATCAATGCCTACGACAGCACAGCCTCTCCTCTTTACCGGGCGGTGTTCAGCGGCGAAATGGATGTTGTCCAGCTGCTGCTGGCGGAGGGCGCCAAGGTCAACCAGAAAAATCCCCAGGACAAACGCACTGTCGTGTTCGCTGCCGCTGAAGGAGGGAACACAGAGATTTTACAGGAGCTTCTCAAAAGGAAGGCCAAGGTGAAGCTTGCAGACGAGTCCGGGATTACCCCTCTGATGCTGGCCGCCTCCGCGGGCCATACGGAAGCGGCCAGGCTCCTGATCAACCGCGGTGCTGAAGTCGGCCGGCAGACCGCCATCCGCTCCCGGAACGTCGGCAAATGGACGGCCCTTCATTTCGCCGCTTTCAACGGGCAACCGGGTATGGTCAGGGTCCTTCTGGAGGCCGGGGCAAATTCCAAAAAAAATGATAACAACGGCAATACTCCACAGGACCTGGCGGAAGTAATGGCTCAGACAGCCTCTCTCCTGAAAGAGACGGATGCCGGCAGCAGAAAACTTGTTGTGAACATGATGAGAGGCTATTCAGAGGGCCTGTACGGTTACATCGACCGAAAGGGCACCCTTGTTGTTCCTCCCCGGTTTTCGAATGCGGGAACCTTCGCCGGTGGTCTGGCTCCCGTCACCATCGGCCGGTACTTGAATAAGCGCCTGGGCTATATCAACCGATCGGGGAAATATCAGATCGAACCGGAATTCCACCTTGCCGAGCCTTTCAGCGAGAGTCTTGCCATGGTGGGGTCCGGAGGGTACGCCTACGAGCTGTATGGCGAGATCACATGGGCAGGGATGAATTATGGATATATCAACAGCATGGGACAGTATGCCATCGGGCCAGGATTTTCAAAGGCCCGCAGATTTTCCGAGGGCCTTGCGCCGGTGAGGGCAGACGGTAAATGGAAATTCATCGACAAGTCGGGCAGGACGGTCATCGAAGGACCTTTCGAAGATGCCTGGTACTTCACGGAAGGCCTGGCCTCGGTTAAAGTCGGTGACAAATACGGATACATCGATAAATCAGGGGCGTTTACTATTCAACCGGCGTTTGCCGAAGCCGGACCCTTCTCCAGCGGCCTGGCCTGGTTCAAGGAGAGCGATTCCTATGGAGCCGAACACGGCTTCATTGACAAAAAAGGGGAGGTCGTCATCAAAACGAAATTCGATTACCCGGCCTATTTCAAGGGAGACAGGGCCCTCGTTTACGGAGGATTCCTCGGCATGCCCTTTTATATCGACAGAAGCGGTGAAAAGGTGGAAAAATGGTCACCCAGCGAGTACTCCGGCGTCAAGGCGCCATACGGCGGTGAGATCGTCTCGGAGTTTTCCGAGGACCTGGCGCCTGTCAGGTACAAGGGCCCCGCATATTTTGAATCTCTGGATTCTTTGAAGGAGTGATGGGGGCTCTTCGGGTTCACAAACCGAGACATCAGGCAATACCCTTCTTTCCTTCATCCCTAATGAAAGTTCAACTATCTTGGGGTAGTACTGGCCCTCATCCTCACCAATGCAGATTTGACCTTCGCCTGCATACGCGCCAATTCCTGAGCCCCTGTTTCAGGGATCGGGTTTTGGCCGAAGCGGAGGTCAAGTTCGGTGCATGACAGGAACCGGGTCCGACTTCAGAAAAGATTCCTGGTGAAATGTCCGGGGAATAATAAATGGTTCATCCGGTAAATGAGTACCTGTAAATGAAGCCTGATTTTTCACGCCGGTTCTTCGCAAAAGTTAATTTACCACAGTGTGACCATTAAAAAGTCACTCCACAGGGTTTCACAGGGTGGCCGGAGGGAATCACGCCCATGCCCCTCACCAAAGTCAGTTGAGACCTTGCTGACATGGACCAAAGTTCACTTTTATCCATGTTAACAAGGCTCAACAGCGGATTTCCAAGCAAATCCCTCTCCCACTACGGCTAGTCCTCCTGTCGAAGGGTGGAGCAGCCTCCAAATGGCTGCGCTGTGGTTCAAGCTCCTATCATTTTGTGTAATACCCAAAATGAGGTACGCATTATTCGGAAGACCCTAAAAAAATAATGCAGGTTCCTTCTGTGTCAATGTGAGTGTCTCAAAATTGTTGACACGTTGTGCGGGTTCAGATCATCGCGCTGTTTCAGAAGAACTTGTGACGCTTTGATAGCGACACGGTTACACCCAATCGGATATAGCAGCTTTCCTGGAACTGGACCGGACAGCCATCAGCAAAGCCATCAATAAAACCAACTGATCAACTCCGTATCACCACAAATCACCTGTCAACTGCCCAAAAGTGGGAAACCCGAGAATTGACCCCAAGGTTTGTCCCGCAGCTAGCCTCTCCAGGAATCAAGCAATCTCTTTATCTTTTTGATCTATCCCAAGTGAACGCGCAACTATCTCAGGATAATCCTGTACTATCTTGAGCAATGCCTGGGCCGGGCCTGTGGGCTGCCGGCGACCCTGCT
>QIEJ01000252.1 GCA_003228585.1 Pseudomonadota bacterium | reverse complement strand
CCTGTCGAAGGGTGGAGCAGCCTCCAAATGGCTGCGCTGTGGTTCAAGCTCCTATCATTTTGTGTAATACCCAAAATGAGGTACGCATTATCCGGAAGACCCAAGTTTTTATCGCGTTTACCTTAATTATGATTCAGATTCTCATTTCATTTTGGATTTTGGATCTTGGACCTTGGATTGCCTTTCAGTTCCCTTCTCTCCCATACCGATACCATGCGGCGCAGGAACCCTCCGAAGAGACCATGCACGAGCCGACCGGCATTTCAGGTGTGCAGCCGTTGTCAAACAGGGGACAATCCGGAGGTGAGATAACTCCAGTGAGGACCTGGGCGCATCCGCACTCCTTCGGGTCCCCACCGGTCGGTACGTCCTCAAGGCCAAATCTCCTGATGGCGTCGTAATCACCGTATTCATCACTGAAAGAGAGTCCGGAATCCGGTATCGTTCCCAGCCCTCTCCACGAAGCGTCGGCAGGCTGATAGACCTTGAAGAGCAGATCCATGGCTGTTGCGTTCCCCTCAGCGGAGACGGCCCTTCCATAAGTGTTTACAACTTCATGGGTTTTATCAACTATTTGAACTAAAAGCTCTGATATTCCAAGTAAAATATCAAGCGACTCAAAGCCTGCAATAGCGCATGGCTTACCGTATTTCTCAGCATAGGGTTGGTATGCCTCGGACCCGATCATTACGCTGACATGACCCGGACAGAGGAAACCGTCCAGATCTGATGCGGGGGATTCCAGGAGGGCCTTGAGGGCTGGTGGAAGGAGTTTGAAGGCCGGATACACCGAGAAGTTCCGCAGCCCGGCTTTTCTCGCTCTTTCGACGGCAGCGGCGATGGTCGGTGATGTGGTCTCGAAACCAACCCCGAGAAAGATCACCTCCCTGTCAGGGCTTTCCCCGGCCCATTGGACAGGATCGAGTGCTGAAGCCACGATCCTGACGTCGGCGCCTTTCGCCTTCTCCCTCTCCAGACTGGACCACGTACCCGGAACCATGAGCATATCCCCGAAGGTGGCAATAATGGGGTCTTTACCGGCGGCCCTTTCAGGGACAGCGATCATGCGGTCCATATCCGGCATCGCTGTGACGCAAACCGGGCACCCCGGCCCCGAGACCATGGTGACATTGGAGGGAAGAAGGGATTTGATCCCGGTCCTGAATATCGCAACCGTGTGGCTGCCGCAGATCTCCATGATCTTTACCTCATTGGGGATCTGCCCGGCTATCTGATTGATCCTTTCCAGCAGGGATTTTGCGGCACCCGGATCCCTGAACTCATCGAGATACTTCATCGTCTTCCTCATCAAGAATGCCCATATACTGGTCAAAAAGCTTCAATGTTTCCTGTGCCTCTTCCTCATCAAGACGGTTGATTATAAAGCCGGCGTGGACGAGGACATAGTCTCCAACCTCCACATCGGGGACAAGATCAGCTGATGCCGCCTTTGTCGTCCCTCCGAAATCAACGGTCGCCATGTTGATATCATTGATCTCTGTAACTTTCCCTGGAACCGCAATGCACATTACCGATTTTCCTCCATTATAAGAGCCTGCCTTGCATAAACCGCCTGGCCCAGAGAGACACCCCCGTCGTTGGTGGGGACATCCCTGTGAGTGACTGGCTCAAGAGATCTGGCCCTCAGTTCCCTGCATATCATGTCCAGAAACGTCTCATTCTGAAAAACACCGCCACCCAGGGGGATCCGGGGGGGAATAGGGGTGGGTCCTTCGGCGCTCGCCACTGACCGGGAAACCGCCTCCGCCAGGGCCCTGGCCAGGGTAAGATGAAACATTCCTCCTATTCTTGCGGGTTTCTCACCGGAAAGATGAAGATCCAGCGCTCTATCGAAGGCAGGGACCATATTCACCTGGACAGTGCCTCCATTGCCGCGTTCGATAGAGTAAGGCAGGATATCCACAACAGCGGCATCCGTCAACATCTCCAGTTCGATAGCGGCCTGGCCCTCATATCGTGTATGATGGCATATTCCGAGCATGGCCGAGAAGGCGTCGAAAAGCCTTCCACAGCTCGAAGTCATGATTCCATGGGTTTTGCCGGCTGCGATGCCCATCAGCACATCCAGATCACCGGAGCCGATTGCCGGGAAGATCTCAGGCGCGAGCTTCCTCGCGGCACCCTCCCCTCTCGCCTCGACCATGTATGAAATGGCCATCCTGTAAGGCTCCCTGATGGCGCGCTCGCTGCCGGGCATCCAGACGGGAGCCAGATGACCCAGACGCTTCATCCTCGTCCCATCGATCTGAAGGATCTCCCCTCCCCATATGGTTCCGTCCGTTCCGTATCCTGTACCGTCCAGCGCCAACCCCACCACAGGGCCATCCATACCATTTTCGGCCTGGGTGCTGAGGATGTGCGCATGATGATGCTGGACGCGATAGACCGGAATGTCCTCGGTCCACAGGCCCTTCTCTCCCTCCAGCGCCAGCCCTGTTGTCAGATAGTCGGGATGAAGATCACAGGCCACAGCTTCCGGTTCCACATCGAGGATGTCTTTGAGATGGACAATTACCTCCCGGAGAAACTCCAGGGTCTCCAGATTCGTCAGGTCACCGAGATGTTGTCCCAGAAAGGCCTTGTTGTCCCTGGTCAGGCATACGGTTCCCTTGAGTTCAGGGCCCAGGCCGAGGACGGGCCTTCCTTCTGACGGCAAAAATATGGGTGCCGGGACGAAGCCCCTGGCACGCCTCAGAACTATGGGGCCCTTTTCCGGCTCCTCATTTGCCGGTCTCACAACGGAATCGTCGCAACGAAGAACGATCCGGCGGTTGTGGGTGAGATACGCATCAGCAATACCGGCCAGCCTTCTTTTTGCCTCATCGTAATCCGCGCAAAGTGGTTCTTCGGTGATGTTGGCGCTCGTCATGACCAGGACGGGGAAATTCTCCATGATCAGGACATGAATGGGCGCATAAGGCAGCATGAGGCCGTAATAGCGGCTTTTTGGGGCTACCGATGGGGAAAGGTGCAGTTCAGGGTCTTTTCGCCTGTGCAGGAGCACTACGGGGCTCTCCGTGCTGGTCAGAAGGTCGACGCCAGAACTGTCCAGTTCACAGAGCTTCCCGGCCACCTCGAGCCCCTTGACCATGATGGCGAATGGTTTTTCCTCCCTTCCCTTTCGGGACCTCAATCTTTTCACGGCCGCATCGTCAAAGGGGTTGACCGCCAGGTGAAATCCCCCGAGCCCCTTGATGGCGACGATCCTCCCGTCCGACAGAAGCCGGGCCGTTTCGCTGACCGGGTCACCGTCAGGAACAGTTCCATCCTCATTGAACAGAGAGAGGGTGGGTCCACACTCGTTGCAGGCGTTGGGTTGAGCGTGGAACCTCCTGTCGGCCGGGTTGTCGTACTCCTGTTGGCATTTCTCACACATTTCAAAGCGGCCCATGGAGGTGTTGGGCCTGTCGTAGGGCACCGAATTGATGATCGTATATCGGGGTCCGCAGTTGGTGCAGTTGATAAAAGGGTGTTTAAAACGTCTGTTCCCGGGATCCATGAACTCCGCTCGACAGTCAGGGCAAAGAGCGGTATCCGGTGACACCAGGACCCTTTGATCAGCCCTGGCCAGGCTGTTGCGGATGGAAAAATCCGTGTATCCGGTGGACGGAAGTTTTTCGGCAGAAACGCTGACAATGGAGGAAAGATCCGGAGCCTCCGCCCTCAGACGGGAAAGAAAGCTTTCCAGGTCAGAATCAGGCCCTTCCACCTCCACCAGTACCCCGTCGGAGGTGTTCGTCACCCATCCTGTCAGAACCAACTCCGTCGCAAGCCGATAGACAAACGGTCGAAAACCCACCCCCTGGACGATGCCCTCAACCGCAATTCTGTAGCGGGATCTGCTCAGTTCCACGTTCCAGGTTCCAAGTTCCGGATATTATGATCCAAAATCCAAGATCCAAAATCCAAAATCAAGCGCTTGTCACTGCGAGGAGTCACGCCAGGGGCGTGATGACGTGGCAGTCTCAGGGAGCACAGCGACCGTGGCAGTCTCAGCTTGCTGAGATCGCTTCGTCCGCGATACAGCTCGCGATGACAACCGCTCGCCAACTCGCCCATGCTCCCATGCTCCCATGCGCCCCATCACCGCATCTCGGCCACAAACTCCCGTACGTAATCCGACCAGGCCGCAAGGCCCTCGCCGGTGCGGCAGGAGGTCTTCAGGATCCGGGCATCCGGATTGAGGGAGCGGGCGTTACGGATTACTTCATCCACAGAGAAATCCGTATAAGGGAGAAGATCCATCTTGTTAATAACCATTACGTTGGCCGTGTGGAACATGGCAGGATACTTAAGGGGTTTATCGTCCCCTTCCGTGACGCTGATCAGGGCAATCCTCGCACCCTCTCCCAGATCAAAGGCCGACGGGCAGACCAGGTTACCCACGTTCTCGATAATGAGAAGATCCAGGTCATCGAGATCAAAGTGATCCAGTGAATCCCTGATCATCTCTGCCTCGAGGTGACACGCTCCGCCGGTGTTTATCTGGTGAACAGGAACGCCCGTTACGGCAATGCGCCTGGCGTCGTTCTCCGTCTGGATATCACCCTCTATGACCGCGATCCTCAGCTCTGCCGAAAGGCCGCCCAGCGTTTTTTCGAGAAGGGAGGTCTTGCCCGATCCGGGCGAACTGACCATGTTCAGGACGGCTATCCCCCTGGAACGGAACAGTTCCCTGATCTCGGCTGCAACCCGGTCATTTCTGCTGAGGATCTTCCTTTCAAGTTTTATCGGGTCCAACGTCTTTCCTCTTGGCAAGGTTTGAGGTTTGAGGTTTGAGGTTCAAAGTTTGAGGTTTGAGGTTCAAAATTCAAGGTTGATGGCTTCGCAAAAAGTATCATTCTTCTAACTATTTGAAAATATTGGATAAAGTTTCATTTTATCCTTTCAAAAGGGCGTGGTTTATGATAGGATATGTCAACGAAATCAATCAGTTGCGAGGAGTTGCCATGTTCTATACCAAGGACCACAAAACCCTCAACATGTT
>QIEJ01000231.1 GCA_003228585.1 Pseudomonadota bacterium | reverse complement strand
CACCTGTTTGAACAGGCTGACCACCGTGCTCTGCACTTCATAGGTCCCTGTGGCGCTGCCTTCCCCACCGGATGTCCCGATAACCCCGCCTGGAAACGATGTCCCCGCACCAGTGCCCGATTGGGAAACCGCGTTAAGGGCGCTGATGCCCAGGTTCCCATTGATCAGAGAGCCCGGGATATCGTTGACGACGAACACGGTTCTACCCTCGTCGGCGTTAAGGTTGATGGTCGATCCGGCGATGGCCTGGTCGACGCCGACATCGTACACCCCGTTGGTATTGGTGTCGGCGTAAAGGGCCGGCACCTGGAGGGTCGGGGTGAAGTCAGGCGGCGGGCCGCTGGTGGCCAGCAGGTCGAAATTCTCCGTACCGTTGCCATCGTTGGTCACCAGGAATTTCAGCGCCTGGTCACCGCTCGGTGTGAGGACAAGCACATTGGTCAGGTCCTCCCAGGTGACCACGACGTTGACCAGTTCCTGGACCGGGGTGTTAGTAGGATTACTGGGGGTGGTCATTGCCGTGGCCCCGATGTTGTAGGTTGCCAGGGCCTGGTTAGTGATGATGGTGCCCTCCGGCGTGCCCAGGGCCCAGAGAACCCGCGGCGTCGCCAGGGCTGTGACCACCAGCATCGTTATGGAAAGGGCGATTATTCGTTTCATGGTTTTCCTCCTCATCATTTCATTCTCGCCTGGTTGGCAGATCAGCTGTCAGCTCGTCTAACTGTTTGTAAAATAAGCAATTAATATGCCACTAGAACACCGTTAGTTCCAAAATCGTAACCGACTGAAATAACAGGTGATTCCCGGTTCCGGGGCATCATTTTTCGGAAAAGTGCTGAAACAATTTGAAATAATTACAGACGGAGGGACAAAATGTGTTCCGGCGGCGGTAATACCTTGTTTTGGCAGGGCATTCTGGTCAGGCAAGGCTCCCCCTTGCTTTATTTGCGCAGGTGTCCGGCGGTCAACCGGCTTTCAGGCAGGAGTTTCTTTCCCAAGGAGACGAGAAAGCTGGTTCCGGCCGTTGTCGATGGATCGACGGACCCTGTTGCGTCCATCCCTCTTTGCCGAATAGAGGGCTACATCCGCAGAGTGGATAATCTCGTGGGCCGTGGTTACCGGGCCCGGGAAATCGGACACGCCCAGACTCATGGTGAGGGACCCGGATGCCATGCCCTCCTCGCCCGGGAACCTTGTCTTCTCGATCTCGTGCCGGATCCTCTCCGCAACCGGTACCGCCTCATCACCTTTTATGTCCGGGAGAACCAGACAGAACTCCTCTCCGCCATAGCGACACGCCAGATCGATATTTCTCACGGATTGTTTCAATACCGCAGCGATAACCTTTAACGCCTCATCACCAGCCAGATGGCCGTTTAAATCGTTGTATTCCTTGAAACGGTCCACATCCGCCATAACCACCGACAGAGGTCTTCCGTGCCGCTGACACCTCGCCAGTTCTGTGCTCAGGACCTCCATGAGACGCTTCCTGTTGGCCAGACCCGTCAGATCATCGGTAGATGCCTGTGAGGAAACGATCTTGAATTTCTCCAGGTAGTACGCTCTCTCAATGGCCAGCAGTGTGTGATCGCTGATGGTCCGGACCCGGTCCAGATCCGTTTTCGTGAACGGCGATCCGGATTTTTTATCGGACAGGTTCAGAACCCCCGGGGGACTGTTCCCGGGAATCAACGGGAAACAGATAAATGAACCCGTCTTGTATCTCGGCCTCACCGGTTTCCTGCCGTCCAGATCATTTGAGACATCCCGCACCCACACGGGCGAACCGGTCTGGAGCACCCTGCCGGCGATCCCCTCACCCGGCAGGATCCTGTATCCCCTGAGGATCTCCTCATCAGGACCAAGCGTCTTTTTCACAGCCAGCCTTCCGTCCTCATCACGGAACATTACAGACCCCTTCTCGGCCCCGGTAATGGAACATGCCTTTGTGAGCAGAATATCGTAGATGTCGTCCTGGTCAACCGTACCCGTCAATTCCCGGACCAGGGAAAGGAGGAATTCCCTCTCCTCATGAAGTGCTTCCTCCTCCCTTTCAAGCCGGTAAACACGCATGGCCTGTCCCAGGGAGCCTGCGTACCCGCGAATAATGCGAAGGTCCTCATCCATCAGAGTGGCATTCACTATGACCAGGATCCCTTCCTTCCGTCCGCCGGAGGTTATGGGAAAAAGCCAGGCGCTGAATGTCTTCTCCGGGAAACCGGCCTCCATAAGGGCAGCAGTATCCTTGATAAAATACGGTTCGGTAATGGTGTTGTGGAACCTGGTGAATCTGTCGCCGGCATTGGCGCCTTCTACGCCGGGCAGAGACGCCTGATCACCCGAGGAGGCAAGGAAATAAAGGCCCTGGTCCAGGGGGCGGGGAACCGCGACACAGACCGCCTCAATGCCGAAAAAAATGGTCAGCGAGTTGAGAAATATCCCCGTTATTTCCTTCAGAGGGAGATCTGAGCGCAGCCCTTCGAGGGAGGCGAACAGACCCTCGACCTGCTGAATTCTCCGCTCAGCGGCACTTTTGAGTTTCAGGGTACCGGAAAAAACCTGCAGGCTTTTTTTCACACCGCGCAGAAGGGATGTCAGTTCGGTTAAAGGTCTATGGAAGTTGCCTGTGGCCATTGCCGCCGCTGCACACGCATCGGACCTGTCCATTCCGGTATCCATAAGGACATCGACATCGGGAAGGAAATCCTTACCGGGCAGGGCACCCCCCCCTCTCAAATGTCCCTGCAACTCACCTCTGTAGAAGACGGGTGACGAAAATACGGTCAGTCCCAGGGGGCACTGTTTCAGGCGAATGATGTCGTCTGTGATATAGCCGGAACGCGGTCTCAAACATATGTCCGTGCAGGGGTACCGCTCGTTGTTGCACATCCAGGCGCACATCCCTCTTAACCCCTCAGGTCCGGCGATGACGGTCCTGTCAGGCCCCACCAGCAGGAGGTGAACATTCATGGATTCGGCAAAGATTTTCAGGTAGGAGGCGATTCCACCGCTGCCGGGCCCGGATTCTGGACCAGTCATCGCTGCTGCCCTACTGTTCCGGGGCTGTCAACAGCCCTTCAGCCTCAATAATCCTGACCAGACCATTGACAACGGCGGGATCAAACTGGGCGCCTGAGGACCTCTTCAACTCGGTGACTGCTTCATTGATCGTCAAGGCCTCGCGGTAGGGGCGGGAGTGAACCATGGCATCATAGGCATCGGCCACCGACAGGATCCGCGTCTCAAGGGGGATCTCATGGGCCTTCAGACCAAAAGGATACCCGGAACCATCGCACCGCTCATGATGGGTCTGAATACAGATCTTCACGGGTTCCAGAAAATCGATGGGATCCAGGATTCTCTGACCAATAAGCGGGTGCTCGCGGATCACTTCCCACTCGTCATTGGTCAGGCTGTCCGGTTTGTCCGTGATAGTACTGCTTATGACGATCTTTCCGATGTCATGCAGAACGCCCGCATAACGGATTATGTCCTTTTGCTCGTCGGAAAGTCCCAGAAAATCAGCTATTTTAAGACTGTAGTTTGTGACATTCTCGGAATGGTCCTTGGTCCAGCTATCCTTGGCCTCAACGGCATTAACGAGAGCCTTAATGGTGTTGAAATAATTATCCCTGATGGTTCCGTACAGTTTGGCGTTCTCAATGGCCGTGGCCGCATGGCTCCCCAGGATGGTCAACAGAAAAAGGTCCTTTTCATCGAAAGAACCTCCTCCAATGCGGTTGGTTACGTTGAGAATTCCGGAAACCCGCCCCTTTATCTTCAGGGGAACACAGAGTAACGAATCGCTGTGGTAGCGGGTAATATCCGGCAGGTCTTTCCTGATGCTCTTAACGTCACGCACCAGAATGGGTTTGCCCTCTTCAGCTACCCATCCCGAAATCCCTTCCCCGGGCTTGACTCTTGTGTTCTTGATAACCTCGGCACTCAGACCGACAGCATGCCGTATCGTGAGGCTCCCCTCGGTATCCTTGAGCATTATCGAGACAGTTTCAGCCCGAAGAAGGGAGGCCGTTTCAGAGATAATCTTTTTGATCAGGGTCTCATTCTCAAGTTCCGATCCAATGACCTGGCTGATCTCGTGTATGACTTTGAACTGCTCGATCATGTCCTTCAAAGAGTGGTTCTTTTCCCTTATCTCCTCCGCCATGGCCTTGATCTTGGTGTTGGCATCGGCCTTTTCCTCGAGGCGTTTTTGCAGGAAGAGATTTCTCTCCTTGAGCTTGGCTGTGGTGGTCTGGACCTGTTCACCCAACTGCTCCTGGAAAGACTCCTCACCCTCAAGCGATCGAATCCCCGCAAGGGCAAACGCTGTCTGCCGGGCTATGGACATGAGAACCTCGTCATCGTCCCCGATAAAATCCGGGCAGCCCAATCTGTTTGCCACCACGATAACTCCCAGAGCCCGGCCCTTAACCAACAGGGGCGCGGTCAGGAGATTGTACAGCCCTCCCTCTTCGGGAGGCAACTCGATGTCTCCCTCAAGGGCAATAATATCTTCGGCGCTGTTAAGATAAAGCGCCTGGCCATTCTCTATGGTAAGCTCAGCTGCACCTTTGAGGAGACGCCCCCTGTCCTTGCCCCCCGCGATCCAGAGCTCCAACTGGGGATGGCCCTCATCGTATTCCAGATCCTTTGAGTCCACCAGTTCCCCTGTATCATTGTCCACCAGGAAAAGACGGCAGACCTCGCAATCAAGGGCTCTTCGGGCGACTCTGAGGGTGAGATCCATGATTTTCCTGACATCGAAAACCGTTGACATCGCCTCTCCGAACCGCTCCAGGATACCTATGGTTTTTCTCTTGCTGACAATAGACTCTTTCAGATGGACATTTTCCTTTACAAGGTGGTGGTTTCGGGCCGCCCGGCGGACAGCATTAATGATGATATCCGGGGCATCATCCACCGAGAACATTCCGTGGGCTCCATGCTTGATGAAACTGATCATGGTGTCAAAGGAGGCATTGTCGCCGTAAACCAGAACCGGCGGCGGGATTGAAAGACTGCGCACAGCGTCGAAAGACTTTTTATTCTCCATTGTCGGCGCAGACACATCCAACAGAATGACATCCACAGTATCCCCGTCCATCCTTTCTGCCAGCTCGTCCCCTGTGTTCACCACCTCCATCTGAAAGATACTTCGAGGAAGCGCTTTACGCAGCTTCCCCGTCAGTTTTCTGGAACTCTGGCGCAGAAGCAGCCGCAGGACCTTTGGTCCGTGGCTGTCTGAAGATTTGTGGATCTTATTCGTCAAATTTCAGCTCAAGGAACTGATTTCGTTCCTTCTCCTCTTCGAGGATCTGGTCCCGGATCTCCGCGATAGTCAGCCTGTCGTCCTTTAAATCACTGATCCTTCTGTACCGTGCCCGGATCATTTCAGGGTCGTAGAGACCATACCCTCCCTGGGTTCTCCCCTCCAGGGGAAACAACCCCTGTGTCGTGTAGAAGTTGACCTTGGATGGAGAGATTCCAAGGATGCGACAGATATCCTTGCGCTTCACAAGATTCGACATCGTCACCCTCACCCTTAAGTGTTAAGTGATAATTTCCGCTTACGCTTAAGGTTAAATATTTTTCCCCTTATTTGTCAAGGGGTTTTATGTTCTGTGAGCCAGAAAGAATTTATGGGATCTGTTTTTGACAGGATTTACAGGATCGGAGGGTTTGGGGTTTGTAAATGCGTAGTCATCGCGAG
>QIEJ01000235.1 GCA_003228585.1 Pseudomonadota bacterium | reverse complement strand
ATTTTATTGACGATAAAACCCAGGTCTGGTAATCACACTGGTTAGGGTGGGTACTGTTTTCACAGAACCCGATACATGAGGTAATCATCCAACGATCGCATTAAGGGCTGCGAGGGCGCCTGGTGTCGAGATGTCCGCAAACGGCCACTCAGGGTTCTTCAGTCAGGCCATAAACCACTTTAAAGGAGAGGATTATGAAGAGAAGAACATTTGTAACCTTGGTGACGTTAGTGGTTGCCTTTGGGCTTATGGCAACTCCCGCTGTCCAGGCCAAAGCGGTAAACGAGGTCCTCATTGGACATCCCGCCGCCCTGTCCGGCAAGTATGCCAAAGCCGGTGAGCAGGCGGTTGGAGGGGTCCAGGCGGCTGTCGACTGGGTCAATTCCGTCTATGGAGGGATCCAGATAGGCGGCAAGAGGGTTCCTTTGAAGTACAAGATTTACGACTCCGAGTCCAGGAAGGAGTCTGTCACAAGCCTTCTGGAGAGGCTGATCACGTCCGACAAAGTGGACGTCATCTTTTCGGCCTACAGCTCCGGCCTCACGTTGGCCGGTGCGCCCATAGCTGAAAAGTACGGCATCCTCTACATGGATCACGGCGGAGCCTCGGACAAGATCTTCAGGCAGGGGTTCGAGTACATCGTTCAGACCATCGGCCCGGGTTCCAGTTACCATGCAGGGACCCTCGAAATGGTCAAGGCCATCGCCCCGGATGTCAAGAAAGTGGCTCTGGCCTACGAGGACTCCGAGTTCGCGAGATCCGTCATGGACGGCGCCGAAGCCAAAGCCAGGAGCCTCGGTTTCGACGTGGTGTTCAAGCGCACCTATCCCAAGGGTGTCACCGATCTGACACCGCTGCTTTCCGATCTCAAGGCCGCGAATGCCGAGATCGTAATCGGCGGCGGGCATTTCCAGGATGGCCAGCTGTTCAACAAGCAGATGGCCGACCTGGGTCTCAATGTCAAACTCCTCTCCCTCATCGCCGCAGCGACGTTGCCTGCTTTCGGTGAGGCTCTCGGCGATCTGGCGGAGGGAGTCATGGGCCCGTCCCACTGGGAGTATGGAGTCACCTTCTCCAGGGAAGGAGCCAAGAAGGCTGGTAAGACCTGGATCGGACCCTCCCAGGACGAGTATGTCGCCCTGTTCAAGAAGGCTGTCGACAAGGACATGCTTCCCGACTACCACGCGGCCGAGGCCAGCGCCCAGGTTCTCGCTTTTGTTCTGGCTGTCGAGAAGACCAACTCTGTGGACTCTGATAAGCTCCGTGCAGCCCTTGGCGAGCTGGAGTTCATGTCTTTCTACGGCGGTTGGAAAATAGACGAGACCGGCAAGCAGATCGGTCACTCCATGGTTAACGTACAGTGGCAGAAAGGCGAGAGGAAGATTATCTGGCCCGAGAGTGCTCAGACGGCCAAACCGGTTTTCCCCAAGCCGGACTTTAAATAATAGATTTTGTGAGATCCGATCTGTAAAAGGTTTGGCGCTCCTCCCCGGATTGTCCACTCTGGGGGGGAGCTTTTTTTTTCTGAAAACAAGAGAGGTAGATCGTGATTTTAGAGCAGTTATCCGGAAACCTGGTGCACGGTCTCGTCCTTGGTGCTGTCTACGGCATGGCCACCATGGGCCTGAGCCTGATATTCGGAGTTCTTCAGGTGGTCAATGTGGGGCACGGGGCCTTCATCATGGTGGGAGCCTATACCTCATTGATGATGTTCAAGGCCATGGGTCTTCCACCTGTCGTCGCTATCCCGGTTGCTATGTTCATCGGAATGGCCCTGGGGATGCTGTTTTACTATGGCGCCGTCAAGCCTCTCGTCTCCCCGAGCGGATCCGGTATCAGGAAACCCGGCATGAAGGGGTTCGGGATCGCGGCAGGCAGCTTTGTCGCCCTCATGGTCATTATGAGGCCTGTTTCATTGGTCTTTCACCTTCATTTTGCCATCTCGCTCTTCGTGGGGATTATTTTCCTGTATGGTTTTCTTCTTTACATCTACGGGGGGCGCCGTCAGGAAAAGGCTCCCGAATTGACCACACTTCTGGTGACCTTTTCCCTTGGCGTTATTCTCGAGGAGGTGGTTAAGCAGATTTTCACGTCGGAAGCAAGGGGTTTCAACTGGGATATCGGCAAACTGGACCTCGGGATCACGGTTCTGCCATACACCAAGATTGTCGCCAGTCTGGGCAGTCTCGGCATTGCGGTACTTCTCTACCTGTGGTTCCGCAAGACACGGGCCGGCATGGCCATGCGCAGCGTTGTCGAGGACGATGTGGGCGCTCGGGTATGCGGTGTCAACGTGGACTGGCAATTTGCCCTGAGCTTTTCACTGGGTATTGGTCTTACGGTGACCAGCGGTGTGCTGCTGACCATGTTCATCCCGGTGGGGATCAATCCCTACATGGGAGGTCCATATACCCTCAAGGCCTTCGTCATAGCCGTTCTCGGCGGCCTGGCTTCGCCCTATGGGGCGTTCTTTGGAGGTGTGGTCTTCGGGCTGGTGGAAAATGGCTCCTACACCCTGTTCGCTAACATCCCCGGACTGGAACCCTTCGCCATGACCAGGTTCTTCTCCTTTGTCATGCTCCTGGTGATCCTCCTTGTCCGGCCCACCGGTCTTCTGAGGGCTAAATGATGAGACCGGTCAAAACATACTACCCCATTCTCCCGGTCATCATCAGCTACGGTGTTCTCTTCGGGATCGGTATTATGGTGCCGGGCAAGTGGCAGCTGGTATCCCAGCTGGCCTTCTACTGCGCCCTCGGGCAGGCCTTCAACCTCTTCATGGGAATGACGGGCTATGTGGATTTCGGTTACGTGGCGTTCATGGGCGTGGGGACCTACGGGATGGCTGTCAGCATATACTACCTCTATGACAAGGGCCTGGGTCTGGGCCTGATCGTCATCGGCCTTATCCTGGCCGCCGTGTTCTCCACCCTCCTGTCCCTTGCGGTAGGGGCTGTGGCTCTCCGGCTGAGGGGTGCCTATTTCGCCATCGCCACTATCGGAGTCAATGAGGGTTTTAGATTTCTCATCGAAGGTGCGCGTATCTGGAACGGGGCTGACGGAATGATCTTCTACCGGCATCTGAAGACTGCCTTCGGGAAACAGACGGCCATGGCTCTTTCCACGATGTGGGCTGACGTCATGGTCTTCGGTGTAGCCGTTCTCGCCGCCGTTCTGACCCTCATCTATATGCGAAACAAGGTAGGTTACGCTCTGACGGCCCTGCGGGAGGACGAGGACGCCGCCAAGGTAATGGGGATCAATGTCACAAAATACAAGCTCACAGCTTTCATCACGAGCGCTATCCTGGCCGGATTGCTTGGCGCCAGCGCATGGGCCCTCAAACTCACGTACGTCTATCCCGAGGATGTGTTCGAGATCCACTACACGGTGGAGGCCATCATCATCGTCCTCCTCGGTGGGGCGGGCACCCTCCTCGGACCCCTCGTGGGGGGGCTGATCTACGGGGTCTCCAAATACTATCTATCTATCGTGCTTCCAGGGTTCCAGCTCCTGATCTTCGCTCCGATCATCATCGCGATAATCGTCCTTTTCCCCGAGGGAACCGTGGGGATTTTCAAGAAGCGGATCTTCGGTACACCCCTTGAGAAATACATTATCTGAGGTGAGAGATGTCCCTGTTAAAAGTTGAAAATGTCACGAAACGTTTCGGGGGCCTTGTCGCGGTGGATGACATGTCATTCGAGATCGGCCACGGTGAACTGATGGCCATCGTCGGACCCAACGGCGCGGGGAAGACGACCATGTTCAACCTCATCAACGGTGTTTTCCCCGCCGACGAGGGCAGGATCATCTTCGAGGACGTGGACGTCACCAACTACCCCGCCTACAAAAGGGCCCATCTCGGGATCGGGCGCACATTCCAGATCGCCAGGCCTTTCGCCTCCGCCACCGTACAGGAAAACATCGCCATAGGCGGTATGTTTGGCGCTGCCGGTAGCGAGATCAATGTCGATGAGGCCATGGAGCTTGCGGATCACTACATCGATCTCATCGGCCTGAAGCCCCATCGGGACAAACCGGCGGGAGGATTGACACCCATCGAGAAGAAGCTCGTTGAGATCGCCAGGGCTCTGGCCATGAAGCCGCGTCTCCTTCTCATGGACGAAGCCATGGCGGGGATGAACCCCAAGGACATCGACGAGATGGTAGCCTTCATCAGGGAGATCCGTGATACAGAGGGCATAGCCATCGTCGCTCTGGTCGAGCACATAATGAGGGCGGTCGCCGGTTTGACGGAGAGGGTAATTGTCATGCATCAGGGTGCATTGCTTGTTGACGAGCCTACTCAGGTTGCGCTGACTGATCCAAGGGTCATCGAGGTATACCTTGGCCGGCCGCCGGAGGAAACCCATGCTGAGGGTTGAGAAGCTGGAATCCGGATACGGTTCCATGCAGGTGCTTTGGGGGCCGGATCTTGAAGTCAGGGCCGGGACAATCACGTCCCTTTTGGGACCCAACGGGGCGGGGAAATCCACAATGCTGTGGACGATCCTTGGTTCTGTTGTTGCCCGAGGGGGCAAGGTTATCTTCGAGGGAGACGATGTTACCGGACTTCCCCCCCATAAGAAAGTGGATCTTGGCCTGACGCTGGTCCCCGAAGGCAAGCACCTGTTCAAGGAGATGACTGTCTTTGAGAACCTGCTCATGGGAGCGTACAGGAAAGAGGCTCTGGCCGACAAAGAGGAATCTTTTGAACTGGTTTATTCGCTTTTCCCCATTCTCGAGGAGAGGAAGGACCAGAAATCAGGGACACTTTCCGGTGGTCAGCAGCAGATGGTAACTATCGGCAGGGCTCTCATGACCAAGCCCAAGATGATCATGATGGACGAACCAAGCCAGGGTCTGGCCCCGAAGCTCGTCATGGAGATATTCGAGACGGTGGAGAGGCTCAAGGAGGAGGTAGGCCTGACTATCCTCCTCGTGGAGCAGAACGCCGCGGCTTCCCTGGATGCGGCCGACTACGTCTATGTCATGCACGAGGGGACCATAAAGGCTGA
>QIEJ01000183.1 GCA_003228585.1 Pseudomonadota bacterium | reverse complement strand
TAATGACCTTGATATTACCCTGTGAAACCCTGTGGAGTGACCTTTTAATGGTCACACTGTGGTAAATCAGCTTTTCGATGAGCCGGCGTGAAAAAACAGGCTTCACTGACAGGTACTCATTTCTGAGATGAACCGAAATTTAAACCTTGACCCCTGAAATCTGTTTAAAGAAGCTCGGAAGTTGGCGGGTCCTTCTCTCTTGAAGAAACCCTCAGAAGAGATCTGAGGCTCGGTGTGAGCAGGAAAACCAGCCATCCTATTATCACAGCCAGCCAGAGTGTCATGACCCGGATGATGATGGCGGCGGCAATGGATATGTTACGGCTCATCCCGAAAGCTATTCCAAGACCAACCAGGGCCCCCTCTGTGGCCCCCAGACCCCCGAGAAAAAGCGTCAGTGTCCCGCCGATCAGGGAGGCCGAATAGATAAACACAGCCTCCGTGACGGTCAGGTGAAAGCCCAGTCCCTCTGCCACCAGGTAGTAACCGATACCCTCCAGAAGCCACGCTATAACACTGATGATCAGGGACCAGGTATATATGCCGGGAGACGTCAGCACCCAACCGCTGTCGTATAGCTGGCGCAGATGCTTTGTCAGGCCCCTGAACGGCGGTACTCGGTCAAAACAGTCTATCAGATAGCCGACGAACCTCCTGCTTCTGCCTGACGCGATAATTACGACGATTATAATGCCGGAAATGACAACCCAGACGGGGCTCAGAAATTCCAGAAAAAGCCCCAGGAAACAGAGAAGGACAATGGCAACGACATCGGTGAACCTCTCCATGAGGAGCGCGGCGGTTGACGATGTGTAGGGAACACCATGCCTGACCTTCAGGATAAAGGCTTTTACAAACTCCCCCACCTTTCCGGGCGTCACAGTCAGGGCAAAACCGGACAGGAAAACCAGGGAATTGGGACCGGCAGGAACAGGCTGGTCCATTTTCCGCAGATACCAGTGCCACTTAACGAAACGCAGAGCGTAATTGCCGAGGGACAGAAGGCCGATGGGAATGAGGAGCATCAGGGGAAAGCCCCGCAGGGCTTCCATCAGGACGTCAAGATCGGAGATGAGTGAAAGAAGAGCGAAGACGACCGCTCCGCCGACGGCCGTCCAGATGATTGATGTTCTACCCTGCCAACCGCGAGGAGGCTTACCTGTTGGATTCAAATAACCTGCCCCGCTTCCTCTTGAAGGGAATGAAGACCCAACCTCCACAACTAATGTATAACTTTAAGAGAAATATGTAACTAAGCAATAAAAAAGATGAATAACGGCATTTAATTACATCAGATTTTAACTCAGATATCCCTTTCAAGAGATGCGAGGATGTCGTAGATCGTTTTCCGGTATAACTCCAGCAGGGCATCATCCTCGGCTTCGAACCTCATAACCAGGACCGGTTGGGTGTTGCTGGCCCTGATAAGCCCCCACCCTTTTTCAAAAACAGCGCGAACACCGTCAATGTCGACGATCTCCCTGATCAGAGGGGCGTTCCCTGACTCCATGTGATCCTTCAGGGTGCCGGCAACCTTTTCCACAAGGTCAAACTTCATGTCATCCGTGGATGGGAACCTTATCTCGGGTGTGTTGGACATGGAGGGAGTGCCGTCCAGCAGACTGGAGAAAGTCTTTATGCTTTTGTCCGCGAGGGCTTTGGCATATACCTCTACGAGCCTCAAGGCGGCATAAAGGGCATCATCGTATCCGTAATACCGATCCGCCAGAAAGATGTGCCCACTCATTTCTCCGGCTACGGCAGCCCCTGTCTCCTTCATCTTCGCCTTAATGAGGGAGTGCCCCGTTTTCCACATCAAGGCCCGGCCCCCGGCTTTTCTCACCTCGTCATACAGAACCTGTGAGGCCTTGACCTCGGAGATGACAAGAGGGGGTTCCTCCCCTTCCACACCCTTTGAGCTGTTAATAATATCCTTTGCCAGAATGAGAAGAAGCATGTCCCCCCAGATGACATTACCTTCCTCGTCCATTACACCTATCCGGTCAGCGTCCCCGTCAAGGGCGATCCCCACCTCCGCTTGTTCCCCGAAAACTACTTTTCTTAAAGCGTCCAGCGCCTCCGGAAGAGTGGGGTCCGGATGGTGGTTGGGGAAATGCCCATCAGGCTCACTGAAAATGTCAATGACTTCAATACCCAGTCGCCTCATTATTCCAGGCAGCACGAGTCCCGCCGTACCGTTGCCTGAGTCAATGACAACCTTGAGAGGTCTGCCGATTCTCTCGAGGATAGTGGGCAGTTCTTTGAAGTTCTCAACGATCTCGTCCTGATAGAGTGTGATGATATCGATTTTCTCGACATCATCGGGTCTTTCCGTCTTGTTGTACGGCGGCGCGGACCCGGCTCTGTCCCCCATATCCGTTATTTCGTCGGAAAAAAGGGTATCTTTCCCTATGCCTAATTTGAATCCGTTGTCTTCGGGAGGATTGTGGCTGGCGGTAATCATGGCAAAGGCTTCCGGTTCCAGGCGGAACGCCGAATAATAGGTAAGCGGAGTGGGACACAACCCGAGGTCCACTACCCGGCATCCTGCTTTCTGAAGACCGAGAATGAAGGCTGACTTCAGGGACGGTGAATGAAGACGGGCGTCCATCCCCACCGAAACCCGAGGAGATGCGGCTTTTGTTCGCTCAACGCAAAGGCTGCCGAAACCCCAACCGATGGCGTGGGCAAGCTCCTCGGTGATCTCCTCACCGTAAACACCTCTGATGTCGTACATTCTAAAGACATGTCGTGGGATCACTTCCATTTGTTGCTCTCCTTAAGGAACCTGAATTTTGGTAAATTTTTTACCACAGAGGACACGGAGAACACAGAGAAGTGCTTAAAAAGGTTTTTTTTGGAAAAAGAAAAATACCCGATGAACCCCTCTGTGATCTCTGTGGTTCAACCTTTTTCAATCGACGCGCCCGTAAACATCCTCAAACCGGATGATGTCGTCTTCCTCCAGATAATCGCCGTACTGCACCTCGATGAATTCCGCAGGCACAGTCCCATCGTTGATGACGCGATGTTTTACTCCTGCAGGTACGAAAATCCGGTCGTTTACCCCGACCGTTTTTACCTCCTCATCACAAACAACGACGGCCTCACCTTTGACAAAGACCCAGTGCTCACTTCGATGCTTGTGAAGCTGCAAACTGAGCTTCTGACCCGGTTCAACGACTATTTTCTTGACTTTATAACCAGTCCCCTCATCCAGGACCAGATAGGTGCCCCACGGCCGTCTGACGAGAGGATGATCAATGTGTTCTCTCATTCCCTCTTTATCGAGCCTGGCGACCACCATTTTTACGTCCTGTGATCGTCCCCTCGGGCAGACAAGGAGAGCATCATCGGTGTCGACCACAATGACATCTTTCATCCCTGATACGGCCATGACTTTTCCGCTCTCCAGGAGAAGGCTGTCGGTGGTGTCAAGGCAGATGACATTGCCACTGACGACATTTCCCTTGTCGTCCTTGACCCCTGTTTCGTGGAAGGAGTCCCAGCTCCCAAGATCACTCCACCCCATTGTGGTGGGAAGGATCGCGGCTCTGGCTGTTTTTTCCATGATCCCGTAATCTATGGAAATCGGGTCGATGGATTCGAAGATCTCCCTGATGTTGGTGAAATGTTCGAGATCTATACCCTCGAGCTGCTTCAGGAGGTCAGGTCGATGTTTCCCGGCCTCTTCCAGAATGGAGTTCGCCGAGAAAAGGAAGATCCCGCTGTTCCAACTATAGTCTGGATCCTCAAAGAACTCCCGTGCTCTCTCCGGGCCTGGCTTTTCCTCGAACCGATCTACCCTGTAAACGCTGCCGACGCGTTCCCCCGCTCTGATGTATCCGTATCCGGTTTCCGGTCTTGCAGGCCTGATCCCGTAGGTTACGATAAAACCATCACGAGCCGCATCGAGTGAGGTGTCAATAGCGCGTGAAAAGGCGCTCACGTCCTCAATAACATGGTCTGAAGGCAGTGCGAGGACCAGCCCGTCAGGATCCCTTGAATGAACGATCAGGGCGCCCAGGAGGATCGCCGGCCCGGTGTTTCTGGCCAGCGGCTCACCGACTATCCGGCACAATTTGGAGGCATCTCCAAGATATTCGCTGATCTGACTTCTGATCTGAGGTACGAGATGTTCAGAGGTGAGGAATATCATGTTTTCCGGCGAGATCCGGGATTCAATCCGTCTTATGGTCTCCTGGAGCAGGGAGTATTGACCATCCTGTGACAATTTAAGAAGCTGTTTGGGGAAATTCTGACGGCTGAAAGGCCACAGGCGGGTTCCTGATCCCCCGGCGAGGATTACAGCGTAAAGACCGCTCATCCTGAAGAATCCATGTTCTCCCGGTACCATTCAATAGTACGGGCCAGGCCCTCCTCCAGCGACACTGACGCCTTAAAACCGAATGACTCGGCCCTGGTAGTATCAAGACACCTGCGGGGCTGGCCGTCGGGCAGGGAGGGATCCCAGTTGATATTCCCGATGAAACCGGTCAGGTTCGCGATAAGTTCAACAAGGTCCTTGATGCTGATCTCATGACCGGACCCCAGGTTCACCGGCTCCGGCTCGTCGTAGCTCTTCGCTGCGAGTATGATCCCGCTGGCGCAATCCTCAACGTAGAGAAACTCCCTGGTTGGCGAACCTGTACCCCAGACATCAATATGATCCGCATGACCCGCCTTCTGTCGGACAGCTTCTACGCATTTCCTGATGAGGGCCGGAATGACATGGGAGTCCTCCAGATGAAAGTTGTCGTTGGGACCATACAGATTGACAGGAAGCAGATAGATGGCGTTCAGACCATACTGCTCCCTGTAAGCCTGGGCCTGCACGAGGAGTGCTTTTTTTGCGATCCCGTAAGGAGCGTTGGTCTCCTCCGGATAACCATCCCAGAGGCTTTCCTCCCGGAAAGGCACCTTGGCGTACTTCGGGTAAGCGCATACCGTGCCCACCTGAATGAATTTCTGAATTCCATCCAGGCGCGAGGCTTCCATCAATTGGGCGCCCATCATGATGTTGTCGTAAAAGAGAACGGCCGGGTTCCTCCGGTTGAATCCGAT
>QIEJ01000142.1 GCA_003228585.1 Pseudomonadota bacterium | reverse complement strand
GGAAGGATCAACATCTCCCATTGCAGGTTGTTAAGATGCTCCCAGACCAGGCGGGTGAAGAGGACAAACAGGATGACGATGATGACATGGGCAAGGGTCTCTTTCATCTGGCCTATGCTTTTGGGGATGATCCAGGAAGGAGCGCCCTTCCTGGCGGCCTCCCCCTCCTCGAGGAAGACGAGGGCATAGATCCCGTAACCGAAGTAGAGGAGGACGAGCCCCACCAGCATGGCATCCAGGGATTCGATGATATCGCCTATAAGGATGTCCTCGGGTTTAAGGTGGACAAGCTCGGCCTTCATCTGGATCCCGGCCAGATACTGCCAGATGGAGACGAGAACCTTCTTCAACCCGACGGCGAAGACAACGAAAGAGGCGATAAAGGATGAGATGACCGCCAGAACAGAAACATATCTCAGTCGGAAAATAAAGACCCCGATCCCTCTTGATTCCTGCATGACTCCTCCGTGGCTTGAACTTTGATTCCCGGCCTTTATACTACTTTTAAATCGTGTGATCTATCAATCACTCAAAAGGTACAATATGTAACAGGAATCAAAGTTCTCAATTTCAAATTTCATATTCCAGATTCCATATTTCAAACTCAACCCAAAATCCAGGATCCAACATCCAAAATCTCCTTCTACATGCTTCCGTCAGGCAAAATCAGGTACGTTGGAATGACAAGCACCTGTTCTGGAATTTGGAATTTGGAGTCTGGAATTAACAATATCGATCATCGTAAATCCGGCTGTCTCGTCGCTGCCAGGACAGCGCTCCACAGCCAGCCCTCGGGATCGATCCTCTTTCGCTGGGCCACTGCGGGTGGTATGGGAATGTGGGTGAACTCGTTTTTCCAGAATCCCACCACCATGTTCGTCCTGCCCGCCATCCCGGCATGGACGGCGTTCTGTCCCAGAAGAAGGCAGAAGGCCGAATCCCGGGCGTTTGCAGGCATACTTCTGATGAGATAGCTCGGGTTGATGTACTTCAGGTTGATATCCATTCCCTTTTTTTTGTAGTGGTCCCTGATCCGGCCCTGCAGGAAACTCCCGATATCCCCGGGTTTGATATTTCCTGATCTGTCCCTCTCCCTTGGCCCTTTTATCAGATCCTGACCGGCGCCTTCGGCCGCGACGATAACAGCATGTCCCCTCTCGCTCAGCCGATCATCAAGCGCCTTCAGAAAAACCTCCACCGTGAAGGGGACTTCGGGGACAAGACAGAAGTTAACCACATCGTTGGCCAGAGCGGAGAAAGCAGCGATGAACCCGGATTCCCTGCCCATCAGCTTGACCAGGCCGATCCCGTTTCTCCCGCCTGCCGCCTCTGTGTAGGCGCTGGTAATAGCCCTCCTCGCCTCTGAAACGGCCGTGTCAAAACCGAAGGAAGTCTGGACCAGGCAGATATCGTTGTCGATGGTCTTGGGAATACCGATAACCGCAATTTTAAACCCTCTCCGTTGTGCCTCCTCCCAGATGGCGTGGCCGCCCCTGAGCGTCCCGTCACCACCGACAACAAACAGGATTTCCACCCCCATCTCCTGTAGAGTATCCACCATCCCGGAGCCATCCTGGGGCCCGCGGGATGATCCCAGGATCGTCCCCCCCTGGTTGTGAATTTCGTTAACCCTGTCCGGCGTCAGCCTCATGGGGGTGTGACCGTATTTGTTCACCAGCCCTTCGTAACCGTACCGAAATCCGAAAACTTCATGAACTCCGTAATGGTAACAAAGACTGAGCACGACCGCCCTGATGACGTCGTTTAACCCGGGACACAGGCCGCCGCAGGTCACGATCCCGGCTTTTATCTTCGCGGGATCGAAATAGATCCTCTCCCTGGGACCGGCCATCTCGAAACAGGGCGGTGTCCTGCCCGAATCCAGGTACGGCTGGATGTCTTCCATACTGGAGTGGTATAGGACGTGATCCCCGTTGGAAATAAACCGGACACCATTAATGGGGGATTCAAATGAGCAATCTCCCAGTCTGTCCACAGCAAATTCAAGATGGCAACGATCTTCTGACATGATTAACTCCTCAGTTAAACAAAAATCGGGATGTTTTTGACAGATTTTACAGGATCAACAGGATTTAAAGTGCTCAAGAGCACTAACGTTTTCCGAACCCAAAACCCAAACCCTCGATTTTTCTCTGTGACCTCTGTGTCTCTGTGGTGAAATTTTTTCTATCTTCTATCTCTTGCATTCCAGTGCTGATCCCTGTTTCATTGGCCTGTTTAAATCGATGATCTCCATGCGATGGTTGGCATCGGGATTCTCGGGCGATGGCCCCTCCGTAAGCAAAACCAGGTTTCCCTCCATTTCAAGCGTCTGGACCAGTTGCCGGGCGTAGATATTCCAGTTCCCGGGTGAGCCTGATTCATGTATGGCATGGACTCCGTAGGATAACTGCAAGGCCTGGCACGTCTCCTCCAGGGGACTGACCGCTGCGATCCACACCGGCAGCTTGAAGCGGGAGACGTTTCTGGCCATGGCGCCGCTCCTGGTGGGAACGAGGACAGCGGCAGGCGAAACGCGCTCCATGGTGTAATGGACGGCGAGAGCAATAAGATCCATCTGACTGGCATCACCGTCCTTTCCACAGGACTCCAATGCCTCTTTCAGATGATAGCCGCGTCCGTAAAGCTCCGTTTCGGCCCCGATTCCTGCCAGCATCCGGATCGCTTCCACAGGGTATTTCCCCACTGCCGATTCAGCTGAAAGCATGACGCAGTGAGTTCCATCGAGAATGGCGTTGGCCACGTCCGTTGCCTCCGCCCGGGTCGGGCGGCTGTGCTCGACCATGGACTCGAGCATCTGGGTGGCCGTGATCACCGGTTTGCCGACAATATTGGCCTTTTCCATCAGCTCCTTCTGGACAACGGCTATGCGCTCTATGGGGGTCTCCACCCCCAGATCTCCACGGGCGATCATGATGCCGTCGGCAGCCTCGAGAATCTCGTCTATGTTCTCGAGGGCACCTGCGCGCTCGATCTTGGCGACGACAAAGAGGCTCTTTCCAACGGCACCAGCGGCGCTCCTCAAATCGTCTATGTCTCCGGCATTTTCCACGAATGACTGGCTGACAATGCTGATCCCGTTGTCGATGGCGAACCGGAGGCACTCCCGGTCATGTTCCGTGAAAGCCGGGATCCCCAGATCGATCCCGGGCAGGTTCAGACCCTTGCGGGAACTCAGGCCCCCGCCAACCTTAACCTCGCAGTGAACATCAACACCATCAATCTGTTTCACCTCGAGATGGATAATCCCGTCGTTCAGGTAAAGGCTGTCCCCCGCCCTGGCCACTCGGGGGAGATCCTGAAAGGTCACCGAAACCCGACCCCGGCTGCCCACGATCTTCTCTGTTGTCAGGATCAGAGGATCTCCGGCCTCCAATTGCACCGGCTCTTCCATTTCACCGATCCTCATCTTGAGACCGGGAAGATCGGCCATGATCGCCACCCGGCGACCGGTACGGGCGGCGGCTTTTCGAACCCTCTCCATGGTGGCGCCATGGCCTTCGAGATCCCCGTGGGAGAAGTTGATGCGCGCCACATCCATCCCCGCCCGGATCATCCCCTCCAGGGTCTTGACGTCATCAGAAGCCGGGCCGATGGTGGCCACGATCTTCGTCTTGTGAGCAGGCAGCTTCATTTCGGCCATCCTCTCGCGGGGCAAAGATGAGGAGTCCTGGAGTATCAATAATGGTTACGTTGGTAGTATAGCAGATAGAGAGGCGTAGTATTCAGTATCCAGTATTCAGAAAAACACCGTAGAGGCGTTCTCAGTCAAAGTCTCTCTCACCCGGAAAGCAAGGCTGAGGGTTTTTTCTATATTCTTCGTGACTCCGTGGTGAAAACTTTTGGTTAAAAGCTTCTCATCGAACTCATCGCATTGTGCATTTTCTCGTCCAGAGTGACCAGCTCCCCGTTCAGACGCAGAGCCAGCCAAAGGTAGCTTGCGTCGTACGTGGTAAGATCCAGTTCCATTGCCAAACGCACGACCTCTTGATGTTCCACCTCAACACCCTGGATTGGCAGCTGATCCATCATGTTAAAAGCGGACAAAAGGTCTTCCGTTTTATTCTCGTGAGCATTGACCTTTTTCAAACAGATACTGGCCGCTTCAAACCACAACAGTGCCGGAGCGGCAAGGGGAGCATCGCCCAGAGCCCGCGCAACTTCCTCCGCCTTCGGCTCACCGAAGAGGAGCGCTCCAAGAGCTGACGCGTCAACAACCTTAACGCGCATCGCGGTCCTTCCTGATAAAATCAGCCGATTCTCCAGGTGTCTTCAAACCGGACCTTCTGACCCTCTTCAGCAGTTCCGCAGGCGTGAGAAACCTCTCCCTTGCCACGCTTTCCTCCAGAATAACCATGAGTTCACCCTGTAAAGAGCGATGATACTTTGCTGCTCTCTTTCGAAGCATCTCGGCCAAGTCATCGGGTACGTTTTTGATAGACAGGTTAACCGGCATAATATTCTCCCTTACTTGGTTCTGTTATGGCTCCATTATAGAACCACTCAAGCCCTTATTCAAGCAACAAATCATTATGCAAATTCGGGGACACTTTCGAAACTACCCGACCAGACGAGGTGTTTTTACGACTGCTGCAGTCTCGTCCTATTGAGATCGCCGCGTTCCTTTTAGTCACTCGCGATGACAATCGCTTGGACGATCAAAGAAAAATCCTGTTGATCCTGTAAATCCTGTCAAAAAAGGTTTTCTTCTAACTTTCTATTCACTCCCCCCCTCACCTCTGTCCTCTCCCGCCGGAGGAGAGGATATTTTTCCGCTGTGTCCTCTGCCTGTCCTGAGCCTGTCGAAGGGTGACTCTGTGGTGAAGAATTTCTCCCGGCTCCTGTTTCAAACCAAATTTTGACAAATCACATTTCAGCGTTAAATTTCATAAAACCTTATAACGAAAGAGGAAAAGCTATGAGAATGGACAAACTGACAACAAAGTTTCAGTTGGCGCTGGCTGATGCCCAGAGCCTGGCCGTTGGAAGAGACCACCAGGTCATCGAACCGGCCCACGTCATGATGGCGCTTCTCGACCAGGA
>QIEJ01000041.1 GCA_003228585.1 Pseudomonadota bacterium | reverse complement strand
GTAAACAGATACGCTGCGTCGTTCCCGTCCCTCTCAATGGGCAGGTGACAGGAGGAGCACTCCTGGGCTGTCCCGGATGTAGTGGAAGGTATGGCGTTTGTGTTGGCGTGCTCGCCCGTGGCCCAGGAGTCAACAGGTCTGAAACCGGGATAGGTGCCGATGGTGAAGGTCACTGCTTCATGGCATCCGGACCAGAAACACTCAATGGTTCCCTTGAATCCCAGATCCGAGCCCGCGCCTCCTCCGGAACTTTTGGGATTATACCCGCAAGAGGCAAGAGCGGCCAGGCCCAGACAGCATGACAGGTATATTAGAAAGTGCCGGCGTAGTGACATTCTCTGCATGTCTCCGGTGACTCCTTGCGGAATTTTGACATGATCTGTCTCCAGTTGGACGGATGAGGGCTGACCATGAGGCCACTTTTGGCTGAGTGGCAGGCCTTACAGGCACTGCCGGCAGGATGGCATGCCTGACAGGTTTTCAGGGACCTTCGGGCCTCCCGGGCATGATCGCTGCTCCAAACGCGCGAGGATGTGGCTCCATCGGGATGGCAGTCCTGGCACTGATCCAGGGTGAACTGCTCATGGAGCGGCCCTCCAGACCCGGCTTCGATCATTGACCAGCTCTTTCTGTGGGAATCGACCTTCAACCGGTCGGGAAACCGGTTTCGGTAATAATCATGGCAATCGGAGCAAAAACTCTCCTCATGACACTTGAAACAGGTTTTTATCTGTCCGGGTGTTGCCTTCAGGGGATGGATGATCCGGAATCTGGAAGTGTGGCTTCTGGGAACACTCTCTGTGCGGAGGGTTCTCCTTGTCAGGTCGAGGTTCAGTTCGCCGCCCTGGTGACAGTCTACACAGAAGGAATACTGGTGGCAGCTCGTGCACCGGGCGTCAGGTTTGGCGGAATCGGCTCCGTGCTCAAGGACCCACAGGGGTGTGTGTGTTTTGGTCGGGCCCAGCGGAGTGTCGGCAAGTTCGTCCTCCTCATGGCAGGGAAGACAGACCTTCTGTTCAGGTATGATACTGAAGGCCCCGGGTTTGTGGCAGGTCAGACATTCGGTGATCTTTTCGTCCTGGTGACTCTTGTGTGAAAAACGCATGGCCCAAAGGGGCGCCAGGGTCAGGGCCGTTATCAGCAGCGCCGCTGCCAGTAATTTTACGGATGTTTTCAGTCTTCCACTGTCCATGATAGTCAACCTTCTTTAAAATCGCAACGCCAGTGCCAGGCGTCCCGAAAGTGTCGCGAGATCAGACGCGTTATCGGCAGTCTGCTCGATTCTCAGGGACACTTCTGTTCTGGAGCCGGGAGTCCACTGTCCCCCGACATAAGTCGCATAACTACGGACCCTGGGTTGGTCCGGAAGCTCGCTGCTGCTTAGATCCCCGCCCAACGCAAGGTTAAAATAGGTCGACAGACTTGTGGTAAAATCGAACTGGATCTCGGAAAGCTTTCCCGAGGTGCCGTCATACTGCATAAGATCGGTGACAATGCGCGACCTGCCCGGCGACCAGCTTCCTCCTATTGTATACCGCACACCCCCGCCTGTCTCATAGGACTCGTCGGTCAATTCCCAGAAATAGCGTGTCCCGGCGTTCGGGGTGAACAGGACCGTGAACATAATGGTCTCTGCCGGATCGACGGCGAAAGCGCTGTAGATCGAGTCAGAGGAGAAAAGGGGCTGGTTCTGGTAGTATTCGAGGGAAGCCGTGATCAATTCGGAAAGAAAAATTCGTGTGCCCACCACCGCTTCGTAAATATCCTCTGACATCAGATCCCAGTCAAGGGTGATATATGCCTTAGTATATTTAAACCAGGTCCAGGTCCAGTCCATGGCAATGAGCTCGGTGAGCAGGCTGCTGCCGTCAAAGGTCCGGGCGTAGTCCAGAGCAAGGCTCATTCCCCTGATGATCTCAAAATCTACCCCCAGCCCGAAGGTCTCCCCATTATCCAGTTCGATACTGTCCACTTCCGCCAGGATTCCCCATCGCGTGCTGAAGGAGAAGGGCCCGGTCCCGAGGTTGAGGAGAAGTCCGTCAATCAGATAAAGATCGGTGATGGCGCTGACCATCTGTCGGCCAAGCACCAGAGACCCGCTGCCGTTTCTTGTCGACAGGGTCAAGGCCAGAGAGTACAGCCTGTTCAGACTGTCATCACCCGGCTCCACTTTATTTTCAATGGCCGTGAACCTCCCGGCGCCCTCAATGTCAAGGTTGAATCCCCCAAGTTTGCTCCGGGTCCGGATATCAAAATACTGCGATGCTGAAGAGTTATCGGTGCCGTCCTCCTCTTCCCAACTGTGAAGAGAGGTGACGGCTGAGATGTCGCTGACGGCCATAACAGCAGACGGCAATCCCAGGAATAACAGGATCAGCAGAAAGGCGGAAATAGCCTGAGGTAAACCCTTTCGAAGACTCGACGGTTGCAGCTCTTTTCTCCTTGTCGATGGGATTTGAACCCGACAAGATTAACAACAGGGAGAGAAGGTTGTCAAAAGGTTTAAGGCTGGCGGATGAAAGAAAGCAGCGGGGCGGTTCCGGGCCGCACGAATCTGACCGGTCAGTGGCGGGTGCGATTGAAAGCGTCTGTTAGAAGCATATTTCCGGCCTGAGCCGGATGGTCCTTGCCCTGCTCCTCCGATATGTCAGCTACAAGATCGAAAAGAACATGCGCGGGCTCGGCATCTTCAAAAAACGTGGCGAGGTAATACGACACGGTCATCAGGCGGTGCATGGTGTCCTCGACCATCTCCGCGGCCCTCAGGTTGTAATTGGCGGAGTTGATTTCTTCCATGACCCAGGCAAGATAGTTTTCCAGATCGACCTTGATTTCGGCCAGATAGGTGGTGATCTCTTCCTTCAGTTCCTCAGGGAATTTGTTTTTCACGAGGTTTCCTCCTGGAATATTGTCATCCCCCTGATATAGGTAAAAGGGGGTTATGTCAAGGAATACAGTAAGGACCATTTTGGTGTATGTATTCAGTATTCATCCGCCGTCGCCATCATCGCTCGACAAAGCTTTGGGTGACCTGAAACTGCGGCGGACAGGGTAGCCAGTTGTTTTCTGCTGTTAAGCGGTCTTGCGGGAAAAAGGGATGACGTGTATCTTTCCATGGTGGGTTCAGAGGACTTGCGTGAGGTGAATAGATGACGGCTGGAATAAGATGGGCGGTGATTTCGACAGTGATCATTGCCGCATTGACGGTGCAGGCTCAAGCTGGCGGGGCGATACCCGCTCCAAATGATATCAGCGGCTATCATGTTCTGAACAACGGCCTCGAGATCCAGTTGCTCCCGGGGCAAACAACTCCGATGGTGGCCACACTGGTTCTGGTCAAAACGGGATACGCCAGTGAGGGAACAACCAACAGCGGCTATACACATCTCCTCGAACACCTGATTTTTGCCGGGACACAGAACAGAGCCGGCAAAGAGGTCATCTTTCAGGAGGTTCAGGACCTCGGCGGCTACCTGAATGGATACACCAGGGACGATTACGCGGGATACCTGGTTGTGGGCCACAGGGATCACCTGAAGCAGCATCTTGGGCTGCTTTCGGACATCCTTTTCAACTCCACCATCTCGGAGAAGGCTGTCTCTGAAGCCAGAGAGGTGGTCCTCGAGGAGATACTCCGCCAGGATAGTATTCCCGGTGCCCGGGTAAACAAGGTCTTTCAATCTCTTCTGTATGCGGATTCTTCCTATGAACGGACCGGCCTCGGTAACCGTCTCACTGTCTCAGGTGTCACCAGGAACGAGATCATCGATCATTACCGGAAGACCTTTCAGCCGAACAACATGATCCTGTTCATGGCCGGTGGCTTCTCCCCGGAATCGGCGCTGCAGAATATTGAAAGCACCTTCGGTCAGGCTGCGGCAGGTCCACAGACCACGGAAGCGCTGCCGGCCCCTCCGGTGGCGGGGCAGAGGGTCAACCTGATCAGGACCGAACTGCCCGATGTTCGGATCAAGGTCGGGTTTACCGGACCAGACCCGAAGAGCTCGGACGCTGAAGCTCTTGAGCTTCTGGCAGCCGTGCTCAGCGGTCCCGAGGGCCTCCTCGAAAGAGCGCTGGAAGGCGCCGGTATGACGCCCCGGTCGGTTTCAGCCTACCTTTCGGTCAACCGGGGGTTCTCCAGGCTCGTGCTCTCGGCCACACTTCCTGGGGGATCTGACCCTCAGGGTGCGCTGCAGGTTCTGCTCGACACCGTTCCCGCAGTCCTTGACATTGGCCTTCCCCCGGGACAGGTGAATCAGGCCAGAGACGCTCTGGTTGCCGGCGAGATAATGAGCCGGGAGAAGATCCACTATTACCTGATGGGCAAGGCGCCCTGGGCCCTTGCAGGCGCTCTCGGCCAGGCTTTCTCCCTGGGCAGGTGGGACCACCTGACGCCGGGCGATCTGGCCAGGGCAGGCCGCGCATACCTTGTCAGTCGCCCCTATACCGCCCTTCTCGCATTACCAGGCCTGCAGAGCGAGGAGCTGCCTGGCGAGGAAACGGCTGCGAACCGGGCCGTAGCGACCCTGGACAACGGTCTGGTTGTTGTCGCTGAACAGCGCCCCGGATCCGAAGTTTTCGCTCTGCACCTGCTGACGCGTCACCGCTCGTCCCTCGAACCGGAGGGCAAGGCGGGAATCGCCGGTCTCCTGTTCAGGATGCTGCCGGAGGGCACATTCGAAAAAAACCGGGACCAGATACAGGAACAGTTCAGGAAACTGGGGGCGAATTTTTCCACCGCCGGCAACCCCACATCCCCTTTCGGGGATTTTTACACGTCCCGAACCTACTCCTACACCAGGATGGAGTGTACCCTGGACAAAACCGGGGCCGCAGTCCGGTTGTTTGCGGACATTTTTTCCAATCCTCTGCTGGCAGAGGACAGCCTCGAGGAAGTCAGATCCAGGGTCCTGGATTACATTACCTTTAAGAAAGCCTCTCCCGGGAGTGTCGCTTCCGCTTCCCTGGCTGGCGAGCTGTATGGGGGAGTTCTTGCTCCTGATGTCCTGGGGACCACTGAGTCCGTTGCATCCATATCCCGTGAGGATCTTCAGGAATTTTACCGGTCCTATATAACGGGCCGGAATATTATCATCAGCGTTGTCAGCGG
>QIEJ01000148.1 GCA_003228585.1 Pseudomonadota bacterium | reverse complement strand
GACTGGCTCTCCTCTCGTTCTCGTCGCAGTCGATCATCCTCGGATAGATCATGTCGCCGGCCGAAAAGGACCGGTTGGAGCGCAGAAGACCCCTGACGTCGGCGGGGGTATATCCCTGTGTGGCGTACATCCCGCTGCGGACAACATCGGGGGCGGTGCCTTTCATCTGGACCTCCTGTGGGACAGGAGGGCCGGGGAAGGAAGGCGCCCCGTCGACGTAGATCACCGCCGTGACGTTAAGCTTCTGGTTCCACAGCGCCTCGCCATTATAAAGAGTGGCCCAGGCTTTACCGGATGCGTCCGAGGCGGCCGGAATCGTGATTATGGCCGCCGCGGGGTCAAAGGACCCGTTGCCCAATGCCGCGAACTGTCCCGCCACCATGAATTCCGCGGTGAAAGGATCGGTGAGGTTGTGACATTCATCCTGGCCCGTGTTCTCGAGGACCGAGGCGCTCATGAGCACCTGGTCAAGACACCCGGGAGCGTTGCCCCCTGCGAAAAGGTCCGCGTCCGGCGCCCCTATACCGACCTCGAAGGCCAGATTCAGCACCGTCTCCGGGGTAGTGAGCAGATCAAAGGTCACCGTTTCCGGGGCCGTGCTGACGTGGGCGATCTCGATGCTCTCGCCGGGGATGCCGGCGCCGCAGCTGTCCGGGGTGATCCAGTTGAATGTATAGGTCCCATCCACCTCGGGTGTTGGATAGGGGAAGGGCGATGTAATACCGTATGTGGTGCTTGTGGTCGTGTTGTTCTTTTCGCCGAAAACGCGGTTGCCGCACTGGTCCATGACCGAGAGGTTGACCTGAGCCAGCTGGTTGTTAACCCGCTGCATGGCGAAGGAGTTGCTCCCGGTCTTGACGAAGCCGTAGCCTGCCGGGCCGGTGATATCTTCAACCACAATATGGTCGGGGGCGCCGGGGACCAGGGGCACAGAACTCTGGTGCGATTCACTCCCCTCGACCCACGTAACCGTGACCGTGTCCTGATCCGTGGCCGCCACTGCTGCCATGTTGTCGGGGGGCACGTAGACGATCTCGTAGGTGCCGTCGCCGTTGTCCTGGGTCCCTGTCTGGAAACTGCCCTGGGCGGCTGAGAACTGCACTGTCTGCCCCTCGATCCCGTTGTCGCAGCTGTCCTCAAGGCGCGCTCTGTAGCGGATGCCCTCGTTGCTTGCCGCAGAACAGACCGGCAGACTGGCAGGCTGCGGCAACAGGGGATTGCCCGTTCCCAGATCCACGTATTCCGCGATGATGGGACTGGCGTCATAGGGAGCCTGGGTGTCGAATCGGGATGCCGATCCGCTGATGATGGTCAAAGGCTCCGTGTGCTTATCCTGGATACACCCCCCCTCGGGCGGTGTGAAGAACGACTTCACCGTAACGATGGTTCCCTCGGAGACGTTCGCGAGGTTGCCGGCCACAAGATACAGCGATCCCATACCGTTGGTGCGGTTGATGATAGCGGCCGTTTGATTACCCGTGCTGTCCACAAAGTAGTAGTTATTGTCGGCGTAGAGGGACACGGGGGTGTTGTTCTCGGGATTGCCGTCCGGATCGACCACCGTGATCGTCACGACCGGGTTGTCGAGGAGATTGGGGGTCATCGATCCGAGGATGTCCAGCTGGTCCGAACAGCCCTCGTATTGCCCGGTCGCCCCGGGAAAGGTCACATCCATGGTAAAGGTCGAGCAGGATCCGGTTCCCGCCATGCCGCCTGTCGCCGTCACGTCCTCGATATTTCTCAGCTTCACATCGATGACGGCCGATCGCCTCCTGTAGTGGTCGGCATACCCGGTGTATTTCCAGTCAGGCCGCGCGGCCTTGATTGTGAGGTTTGTCTGGATCTGCCGGATCAGGCCCAGAGCAATATCATCGGTGGGGCTGACCAGCGGATTACCGACTGTGATGTTCATAGCCGCATGGGTCCCGTCGTAGTAGGTCAGATCAAAGACATCCACATCGCTGGAAAGAATCCGCAGGTTGTTGTTGTCCTGAACGAAGGCCTGGGTGGAACCCACAGCCCTCAGTAAAGTCTCGTTGGTGTCGTCGTGTTTGTAGCGGACATACCTGACCGTCGCGCCCAGGTTAGGTATGTTGGCGTTGAAGATGACCTCGTTTACCGCTGCCAGAGTCACGGCCACTCCCAGAGACTGATACCCCATCCAGGACATCTCCTGGTTGAGGAACTCGGAGGTGGCCCTCAGGTTCTGCTGGGCCTGGGAGATCTGCTCCTGGGCCCGGAACATGGCTTCCTGGGAGATGTACACCCTGTAGACCCCCGTAAAAAGCAACCCGAGGATGAACAGGGCGATCATCAGTTCGATGAGCGTAAAACCCTCTTTGCCTGTTCCGGCTCTTAACCTCATACGTTCCGGCAGAGTCATGACGTTACACCTCCATCATCGTTCACTGGTAATAGTCCAGGTTTTTCCGCGAGACCTGCATCTCAAGATCCACGTTGCGTGTCTGGTCTTTCATCGCCCAGGTTATCCGCACACGGACGGTCTTGATGTCAGGGTCGGGTGTGTCGTCAACGACGTTCCAGGCCCGGGTGAAGATCCCGCCCGGGTTTCCGTTCTCGTCTATCGAAGCGCCGTCCTGGTGGTCCGGGTTTGCCCAGTCACCCAGGTCATTGCCGCTGTCAGGGTCAACAAGGTCGGGTACTACAATCTCCGTTGCACCTATTGTCGGTATGTAATAGGCCCGCACGAGGCGGAAACTTTCCAGTTTGTTGCGGGCCAGGTTCGTCCCTGTCGTGAGGTTTCTTGCCGTCACGTTACCCAGGGAGCTGGCCATCTGCAGCTGGATCAGGCCCAGAACACCGATGAAGAGGATAGCCATCGCAATGAGTGTTTCAATAAGGGTGAATCCCGCACTTTGGCTCTTCATACTTTTTCTCATGAGATCATCTCTCCTCTATTTCCAGCCGGTTCCCGTCCATTGCCAGATCCTCACGTTCCCTGTAACTGCAATGGATACGGCAAACCCGTCATCATCACCATTCTTCAGGTACACCACGATATTCTCAGTGGGCGTGGCCTGTGTAGCCAGATCCACAACCGGGATCCCTGTCGGCCTGAAACCCACCTCGTTGTCACTCGCGTCACCGGCCACGTAAAAGCCGTCAGTGTCGGCACCGGGACTCACACCGTCGGGCCCGGTTCCGGTATAGCTGGTGGGCCACCCGAAGGAAACATCAGGGGGGAGGACGATACCGGGGATGCCGCCCACATTGTCTGAAAAATCGATTTTCGACTGGTTGTAGTCACCAGGGTTGTCGGCGATCCCGTCGGCGTCCACATCCACGAACCCGGTAAAGTATCTATTGGTGTTGTCGATATAGAACCAGGAGGTCCGGTTTGTAGCGATGGCCCGCATTTTGATGTACTGAAGGTTTGAGGCAACCTGTCCGGCGGCGCTCCTGAGCCTGTATTTCGGCGCCAGTTCAAAAAAATTATAGGTTCCAACAGCCACGATGATGCCGATGATCGCCAAAACAACCATCAACTCAAATATCGTCAGACCACTCTCTTCTCTGAACCTGTCAAACATCACACTCGCCTCCGTTCACCTGGATTTTGCAAGAGCCATACCACAAAAAAAACCATAAATTTCAACATTTACGCCATTTAATGGACCCTGATACGCAATCTTTGCATAGCGGGTCCTGAAATCTTTTCAGAGTCTGGAACGAAAAAAGGAGAACCGGTCACGGCTTCCGGGGCCCGCTTTATTACTTGGGCACCTCGATCTCATAGTCCTTGATCTTGTAGAGCAGGGCCCGGTGGCTTATCTCCAGAAGGCGCGCCGCCTGACTGCGGTTGTACCGGGTATGTTTCAGGGCCCTGGCGATCAGCTTTCTTTCCAGTTCCCTGACAGACTTCTTGATGGACAGGTTCTCCGGGCCGGCGTCTTCACCATGGGCCAGATCCTCATCCTGCAGGAGAGCAACGATATGCTCCTCGTCGAGCACGTCTGAGCCGGTGAGGATAGACGCCCTCTCGAGAATATTCTCTACTTCCCTGACGTTGCCTGGCCAGCTGTAACTCAGAAGGGCCTTCATCCCCGCCGGGGAGATCGAGCGGGGTCCACCACCCAGGCGATTTGAGATCGTCTCAAGGAGATGATCCGCCAGTGGTTTAATATCCTCACGGCGGTCACGCAGGGGCGGAATGCGGATCGGGACCACGTTCAACCGATAGAAAAGATCCTCCCTGAACAGGTTCTTCTTCACCGCCTCCTCGAGATCGACCGCGGTGGCGGCTATGATCCTGACGTCGACCTTGATCGACACGTTGTCTCCGACCGGTCTGACCTCACCTTCCTGGATGGCACGAAGGAATTTCACCTGCATTTCCAGCGGAAGGTCGCCGATCTCGTCCAGAAACAGTGTCCCGTCATGAGCCTCCATGAAGAGGCCCTTCTTGTCCGCCACCGCGTCGGTGAAGGCACCGCGAACGTGACCGAAAAACTCGCTCTCCAGAAGAGCGGAAGGCAGGGCCCCGCAGTTGACCGCGACAAAAGCCCCATCCTTCCAGGGGCTGAGCTGGTGGATGGCACGGGCCAGGACTTCTTTGCCCGTTCCACTCTCACCTGTGATGAGAACGTGACTCCTGTACCCGGCGACCTTGGTCACTGTTTCCATGATCCGCTTCATGGAATCACTCTGGGCCACAATACCCTCCAGCGAACAGCTTTCCCTGATCTGCTTGCGAAGCCTGACGTTCTCTCTCCGCAGGCCTTCCCGCTCCTGGGCCTTTTTCAGAGTCAACAGGATCTCGTCCGGCTTGAAGGGTTTGCTGATGTAGTCGTAGGCCCCGGCCTTCATCGCTTCTACAGCCAGATCGACGGTGCCGAAGGCCGACATCATGATGACCGTGGTATCGGGATAGGCTGACCCGATTTTCTCCAGAAGTTCCAGTCCATCCATTACGGGCATCCTGACATCACACAGAACCAGATCGAATCCCCTCTCCCCCAGCATCTCCAGGGCCTCTTTCCCATCGCCGGAACTGCTCACCTGATATCCCTCTTTCTGTAGAAGGACGGCGATCATTTTCCGGACGCTTTCCTCGTCATCAACAACAAGTATGCTTTCGAGTTCCATAATTTTGCCCTCGGTTAGAGATTCAATTCCAGAT
>QIEJ01000225.1 GCA_003228585.1 Pseudomonadota bacterium | reverse complement strand
CGAACACGCACAAATCGGTTTCTCCCGTCCCGAAGAGGGCACCCTTGTCCTGAGCCTGTCAGGATCATGGAGAAGTTCGGACCCCCTTCCGCCACCCGACAGTTTTGAAAACCAGCTGCACTCCGAATCCATGACCCGGCGCGTGTCCATCGGCAGCAGCGGCTTGACCGCCTGGGACTCGGCTCTCATGACTTTTCTCATAAAGATCAAAGATCTTTGCGCCGCCCAGGGTGTCGAGCTGGACCTGGAAGGTTTACCGGAGGGAGCCCAGCGGCTTCTGAAGCTCGCCGCGGCCGTGCCCGAGAGAACAGGGGCCCGCAAGGAGGCCGTAAACGTACCTTTCGTAGAACGGGTCGGCACGTCTGCCATCGAAGCTGGACAGTCCTCCATCAAGACCATCACTTTCCTGGGGGAGGCGACCCGGGCCTTGTGGGCTATGGTTCGTGGAAAGGCTCAGTTCCTGCGATCCGATCTCGTTCTCTATATCGAGGAGTGCAGCGCCCAGGCCCTGCCCATCGTCAGCCTCATCAGTTTTCTGGTGGGACTCATTATCGGGTTCGTGGGGGCGGTTCAGCTGGAGATGTTCGGTGCCCAGATCTATGTGGCCAACCTCGTCGGTGTCGCCATGGTCCGGTCCCTGGCGGCCATCATGACCGGGATCATCATGGCCGGGAGAACGGGAGCCTCCTATGCAGCCCAACTTGGAACCATGCAGGTGAACGAGGAGATCGACGCACTGATAACCCTGGGGATATCCCCCATGGAGTTCCTCGTTCTGCCCCGGATGATGGCCCTGATGATCATGATGCCGCTGCTTATCCTTTACGCGGACCTGCTGCTCGGCATTCTGGGGGGCGCCCTTGTGGGAATCACCATTTTCGGCATCACTCCCATGGAGTATTTCCAGCAGACGAAGATCGCCATACCTCTCAGGCACGTCTGGATCGGCGTACTGCAGGGGTGGGTTTTCGGGATCCTGGTGGCCGTAGCAGGATGCCTGAGGGGAATGCAGTGCGGCCGAAGCGCCTGGGAGGTAGGCGCGGCCACTACCTCGGCTGTTGTGACCTCCATCGTGTGGATCATCACCTCGTGCGCTATTATGACCGTGATCTTTCAGCAGCTGGGTATCTAGGAGCCTGTGAGGAGCGGAATGGAAAAAGAAGCACAGATTACCGTTGAAGACCTGACCATGGCCTACGGGGACTTCGTCCTGGCCCGGAACCTGAACTTTACCGTGAACAGGGGCGAGATCTTCATTATCATGGGGGGCAGCGGCTGCGGAAAAAGTACTCTTCTGCGGCACCTGGTGGGGCTCAAGAGCCCGGCAACCGGGAGGGTCCTTTACAATGGGACAAGCTTCTGGGAGGCAGAGCAGGAAGCCCGGGAACAGATCATGAGGGACTTCGGGGTCATGTACCAGGCCGGCGCCATGTGGAGCTCCATGACCCTCGCTGAAAACATCGGCCTTCCCCTTTCCACCTACACCGAGCTGTCCCCGGCCCGGATCAGGGAGATCGCCTCATATAAACTTTCCCTGGTCGGTCTTGCCGGGTTCGAGGACTATTACCCGTCCGAGATCAGCGGCGGCATGAGGAAAAGGGCAGCCCTTGCCAGGGCTATGGCTCTGGACCCGGAGATCCTGTTTTTCGACGAACCGTCCGCGGGGCTGGATCCTGTCAGCGCCAGCCTGCTGGACGACCTCATCGTGGAACTGAGGGACAGCCTTGGTGCCACCGTCGTTGTGGTTACCCACGAGCTCGCCAGTATCTTCGCCATCGGAACAGACTCCGTGTTCCTTGACGCCGAGTCCAAGACCATGATCGCAAGGGGAAATCCCAATGTGCTTCTCAAAGAATCAGACGATCCGCGTGTGTACGCTTTTCTGACAAGAGGAAGGTGATCCATGAGCAAGAAGGCCAATCCAAAAACCATCGGACTGTTCGTCATCGGGTCTCTCGTCCTCCTTGTCGGGGCAGTCCTCTTGTTTTCCAGCAACCGGTTTTTCACCGACAAGCCCAGATATGTGCTTTTCTTCAAAGGGTCTGTTCAGGGACTTCAGAAAGGGTCTCCCGTGGTCTTTCGCGGGGTGAGGATAGGTTCGGTGGTCGACGTCCTCATGCACTTTGATCCTATTCAGATGACGGTCAACATCCCCGTGATCGTGGAAATGGAGTCAGACCGGGTATCTATCATGGATGATGTGGACGAATCCGCAACCACGGAGGAAGTCATACAGGCCCTCATAGCCCAGGGGTTGAAAGGACAGCTCAGGAGCCAGAGTTTCGTCACCGGGCAGCTGCTGATTAATTTCGACTTTTTCCCTGGCAAGACCATCAGGCTGACCGGAATAGATATGGGATATAAAGAGCTGCCCACAATTCCGTCCGCCATGGAGCAGTTAACCGAAACGATCCAGACCCTTCCTGTCCGGGAGATCGTCGACAGGGTGCTCAACTCCCTTGACGGGATCGACCGGTTGATCAACTCGCCCGAGCTGATGGACAGCGTAAGGGAGCTCAACCAGGGATTGAAAAACGCGAGAAAGCTGACCGGCAACATGGAGGCCCGGCTGGCACCCGTCCTGAAGGAAACAGAACGGACCCTGAAGGATGTCCAGACACTGGTTCGGGAGACCACCACTCTGGTTAAAAATACGGATAAACAGGTTGAGCCTCTGACGGATGAGGCCAGAGAGATGTTTCAGGCTACCACCAGGCTTCTCGAAAATCTGGACACCCGGATCACACCGCTGCTTGAGAACATAAGCGGACTCACCGACACAGCCAGGGCAACCCTGGACCAGGCGGCCTCGACCTTATCCGCCTATGAGGATATAGGTACCGAAGGCTCGCCCTTTGTCGATGAACTGACAACCGCTCTGGAGGAGCTGACCAGAACGGCTCGATCCTTGAGGATCCTCATGGATTCCATCGAAAGCAGGCCCGACGAGTTCATACGGGGCAAAAGTTCAAGCGGAGGCACACGATGATTCATTTATCCAGAAGGGTGAAAGTTCTCATTATGTTTTTCTGCCTCTCGGTGATCGGGGGCTGCGTCAACCTGGGCAAAGGGACCGTGGATCCGACCCGGTTCTATCTTCTCAGTGCACCTGGATGGGAGGACCGACAGGATCGGACCGCTCAGGAAGACGGCCTTGTCATCGGAGTCGGCCCGGTGAGCATCCCCGGTTATCTGAAACGGAGCCACATCGTCACAAGGAATACGGCAAACGAGATACAGCTTGCCGAGTTCTTCCGCTGGGGGGAACATCTGGAGGATGGGATTCCAAGGGTGATCGCCGAAAACATATCCGGCGAACTGTCAGGGAGCTGGGTTGTCCTTTACCCCTGGAGGAGGGATATTCGTCCCGAATACAGGGTGTCCATCGAAGTTTACCGCTTTGATGCCATTTTCGAAGGAAACGCCGCGCTCAATGTTCAGTGGATCCTCTCCGGAGCTGACAGGAAAGACGTGCTCATGAAAAGACAGGCAGACTACACCCGGCCCGTGGAGGGCGAGGGCTATGGGGACATCGTCGCTGCCGAGAGCAAGCTTCTGGAGGACCTGAGCGGGGATATTGTTGAGACTATAACGCAGATTTCCAAATAATCGCCCTTGCCGTCCGCAGTCAAAGTCTCTCTCACCCGGAAAGCAAGGGTTCGTTCCTCTTTGCTCCGGCCGCCTCGTATGTGTGAATTTCTCTGCGTTAGATTCTGGACCTTGGCTTAGTTTTCTCTTTGCGTAACTTTGTGTCCTTTGTGTTGGAAAATGCAGTTTCTAGACACTAGAAACCAGAAACTGAACTTTTATGTTATTATCAAACACCTGGAAGGGATCCATGAAGGAAAACAAACTCACCATAGCCTTGCTGGGGGTGATCGCGCTCATCGCGTCTGGTTTTGTGCTCAAGGCCGCCCAGTCGGTGATCATCCCCTTCGTCATCGCATGGCTCCTGTCCTATCTGTTATCACCCACCATCGAATTCCTGCACAGATGGAAAGTGCCGCGGCCTTTCGCCATGCTTTTTACCATCGTCCTGCTCTTCGGGGTCGGCTATCTGGCTTTCATCTTTCTCTACGCACGCTTTGCTGCCTTCGCGGCGGCCTTCCCCAAATACCAGCTCCGTTTTGTCGAGATCACCCAGGATATCAGCCGTCGCGTCAATCTTCCCTACAACCCCTTTGCTGATATCAACTGGGGCAGGGCCATCAGCGGCATGGTTGTGTCGGTGTCCGGTTCCCTGGTGACCATCCTGTCCAGCATGGTCATGGTGATGATCATCCTCATCTTCATGCTTCTCGGTCAACCCTATATCGGTTACAAGATCAGAAAAGCCTTCGCTTCGGACAAAGCAGAGAGATTCTCCGGCATCATTACCTCTATCTCCTCCCAGATCACCCGCTACCTTGCGGTCCAGTTCATGATCAGCTCCATTACAGGGATCCTTGTCTGGCTAACCCTGAAGATCATCGGTGTAGATTTTGCGGCAACCTGGGGCGCGCTGGCCTTTTTCTTCAACTTCATCCCCACCATCGGGTCCATCATCGCGTCTGTCCCGCCGATCCTCCTTGCACTGGTCCAGTTCTACCCCAACATGGGTCCCGCCATCATCACCCTGACGGCCGTCCTCGTTATCCAGATGGGGATGGGGAACGGGGTCGCGCCCAAAGTGATGGGGGACAAGCTGAACCTCAGCCCGGTGGTTGTGCTGGTGTCCCTGCTTTTCTGGGGCTGGTTGTGGGGAATTGTCGGCGCGATCCTCTCGATCCCCATCGCCTCGACCATCAAGATCGTTTGCGAGAACATCGAGGAATTACATCCCATCAGCGTCATGATGGGATCGGGTAAGGCGTTCGCAAAGCAACAGGAGGATTGAATAAAATAGCCAGAGCCGGCCGAAGTCAAAGGAAGGGAGCGTAATAAAAAGGGGTCTTCCGGGCTTAATCGCTCGGTTTCGCAGAAAACCAGCTTCACTTCGCGCTTAACCCGAAAGACCCCTTTGCTCCTCGTCTTGAGATTTGATCTTTGCTCCAACCGGTTCTTTATCTTTAAACTCAACATGGTGCTTTACGAACTTCGTAGTTAGGGAATTAACCAAAGATCAGATCTTCTCTGTGGTGCTCAGTGGACCGTCCTGATCGGACGGCTCAGTGTCCTCTGTGTTAAGGCTTTTAACTTCGTCTGATTACTGACTAATCGTAAAGAGCGTCCAGCCGCTTGCCATATCTCTCCACAACCACCCTTCTCTTTATCTTCATGGTGGGGGTGAGTTCGCCTGACTCCTCGGTGAAGGGATCAGAGAGCACCACGATCTTTTTGATCCGTTCGAATGACGCCAGGTCACGGCTTCTTTCGTCGATTTGCTTCATGATCAGGTCATTCAATCTTTCGTCCAGGGCTAGTTTCTCCGGAGCAAGACCCTCTGCTGACACGCCACCGAGTCCAAAGGATGCAGGGTCCTCCGTCAAGCGGTCGTAGTCGGGAACAACGAGAGCCGAAAGGAATTTCCTCCTGTCCCCGTAGACCATCACCTGTGCGATGAGATCGTCCTCGATCATGAGATTCTCCACCCGGGCGGGTGAGACGTTCTTGCCGCCGGCGGTGACGATTATCTCCTTCTTGCGTCCGGTGATCCTCAGGTAACCGTCCTCCATCATCCCCAGATCGCCGGTGTGCAGCCAGCCGTCTTGAATGGTTTCGGCGGTGGCTTCCTCATCCTCGTAGTAGCCGAGCATAACGGATGGACCCCTGACAAGGATCTCGCCATCCTCTGCGATCTTCACTTCAACTCCCGGCAAGGGGGGTCCCACTGTCCCGGGACGGATCCGGCCCAGCCGGTTGGTTGCGATAACTGGAGAGGTCTCAGTCAACCCGTATCCTTCCAGGATCTCGATGCCCGCCGCCAGGAAGAACTCGATGATGAAAGGGGCGCCCCGCCAGACACGAAGAATCTCAATCGCCCCCCGAGCTTATCCTTGAGCTTCCCGAAAACCAGGTAGTCGGCCAGGGAATACTTGAGATTCAGAGTGGCGCCAGGCTGGTTCCCGGAGGCAAGCATGCCATTTCTTTTCTTCCCGACCTCGATGGCCCAACGGAAGATGGCCCGTCTCGGAGCGGGAGCATGACGCGCACAGCGTCGGTGACTTTTGTGTGGAGTTTCTCGAAGAACCGTGGAACGCCGATCATCACCGTGGGCCGCACTTTGGTGATATTGTCCGCGACACGCCTGATGGAGGTGGAATAGGCGATGGTGGTTCCGGCCAGCAGCATGAGGTACTGGCCGATGGTGCGCTCGAAGATGTGGCTCAGGGGCAGGAACGACAGGAACAGGTCATCGGGCGTCACCGGCTGGACTAAAAGGCCGGCGGCGGCGTTGGAAAGCAGGTTCCCGTGGGAGAGCATCACCCCCTTCGGCTCACCCGTGGTCCCTGAGGTGAAAAGAATGGTGGCGCAGTCATCCGGCCCGGTGCTGTCGATCCTCCGGTCCAGTTCGTCGTTCAGCTCTCCCCTCAGATTTTCCGCTCCCAGATCCCTGAGTGCCTGATAATCCATGGAGCAGGCCCCCGCGTCATCGGCGCCTGCTGGATCAAGGGAGATGATGTGATCGAAGGTCGGGCTGCACGTCATGAGCATCTCGGCCTTCTCGGACCGGGACACGAAGGCGACACGGGTGCCCGTCCTGCTCAGGAGGCGGTCCGCCTGCGCCTGGGTAGTCGTGTGATAGATGGGGATAGTGATGGCCCCGGCCGCGAAGATGGCGAAATCGCTCACCAGCCACTCGGGCCGATTGTATGACATGATCCCCACCCGGTCTCCCGGTTTGACTCCAATGGAGATCAGGCCCGCGGCCACCTCGCGCACCGCCACAGCCAGTTCATTCCAGGTAACGGGCTCGTATTCTTCCCCGGTACAGTGCAGCAAAGCCGTCCGATCACCGAACCTGGCGGCCTGGTCAAAGAACATCCCATGAAGGGTGCCGTACTTTTCAACAGCGTTCACTGTGGTCATGAGTAAAACCCTTTTCCAGCCCGGGCCATATCCTTGAGAGGTTCTGAGGGGACGAACCGCTCATCCACCGTTGACGACAACTCCTCAAGGATATCCACGATCCTGTCCACTCCCTCAGAATCCGCATATCTTAAAAGGCCGCCCCTGAAAGGGGGGAACCCGGCGCCCAGGATCATTGCCGCGTCCACGGCCTGGACCGTATCCACGATCCCCTCATCAAGGCACAGGCTCGCCTCGTTGACCATGGGCAGGATGAGCCGGTTCACGATGTCATCGTCACCCAGGCCATCTGAATCAACCACCAATGACCCCAGGACTTTTCCAAGACCCCGATCGGGCTTTCTCTTGCCCTTGCTGTCGTAAAGGTAGAACCCCTTGCCGTTCTTCCTGCCAAGCCTTTCAGCCTCGAGCATGGCTGACATGACAGGTGACAGCCGCATCCTTTCCCCGAACTGTTCAAAGAGGCTTTCGCCAGCGTGAGACGCGATGTCAAGGCCCACCACATCGAGGAGGATGAAGACGCCCATGGGCATTCCGAAGTCCAACATAACCTTGTCGACCTGCTGCACATCGGCGCCCTCCTCAAGGAGCCGCGCGCCCTCGTTCATATAGGGAAGCAGCAGGCGGTTGACCAGAAACCCCGGCCTGTCCTTGACAACGATGGGTATTTTGCCCAGTTTCCTGGCGAACGCCGTCAATTTCTCCACGGTATCCCCTGAGGTCTGTTCACCGTGGATGACTTCCACCAGCGGCATGCGGTCCACGGGGTTGAAAAAGTGGAGGCCCGCCACTCTGGACGGATTGGTAAGGCCTTCCGCCATCCCGTCAATGGACAGGGAGGACGTGTTTGAAGCGATAACGGCGTCCCTGGAGACCGCAGCGACGACATCGGAAAGCACTGATCTCTTAACGTCCATGCGTTCGGCCACCGCCTCAATGATCAGGTCTGAGTTCCCGAACCCCCTCAGCTGGTTGTCCGTGGCCAGTCTGTCCAGAGTCCATTGGGCCTGCACCCCTGTAATGCGGCCTTTTTTCCGCTTTTTGCCGACATCCTTGTGGAGGAATCTCAGAGCCGCCCCGAGGGCATCGGATGAAAGATCCATAAGGCGGACCCGGAATCCCTTTTCCGCCGACAGAGCCGCGATCCCGCCTCCCATGATCCCGGCGCCGATGACCGCGACGCTTTTAATGTCCTCGGCAGGGGAAAGATCCCCATGGAGGAAGCCCTCCCGAAGATGAAAAACCTTGATGAGGTTCTTGCAGACGTCCGAGACGATCATCTCCCCTTCAAGCCTGGCTTCCATCTCATAACCCATCTCTATACCGTGGGCATACCCCTCCTCCATGGCCTCGATGGCGGCCATGGGAGCAGGGTAGTGATCCCGTGTGTTCTCCAGGACTGTCTTCCTCGCTTTTTTAAAGATCAGATTTCTTCCGTAGCGTGTTTTCTCGAGAACCTTCAATATCCTCTTGCGCCAGGGTCTTGAAGATGTTTTCCTGCCGGGTCTGGATTTGCCAGCAAAACTGCGGGCCGCCTGCATAAGGAACTCCGGCTTTACCACCTCATCGGCGAGACCGATGCGAAGAGCTTTTTTCGGATGGATGCGCGAGCCGGAGGTGATCATTCGTATACCCTCGGGGATACCGACAAGTCGGGGTAGCCTCTGAGTCCCGCCGAAGCCGGGGATGATACCCAGTTGCGTCTCAGGAAAACCAAGCAAAGTTTGGGCTGAATCAGTGACCACGCGGTAATTACATCCAGGCCTCCACCAAGGCATGGACCGTGTATGGCTGCCGCCGTCGGGAAACCGAGACCCTCGATACGGGCGAAAACCTCCTGGCCCTTCCTTGCAAGTCGTTCACCCTCCTCCGGGTCGGTCAGGTCCTCGATGACGGAGATGTCGGCACCGGCGATAAAGTTGTCCTTTTTCCCCGAAATGAAGATCGCGCCGGTAAGATCGTCCCGTCTGGTCTCCAGCTTCTCGAGGATCTTCTCCAGTTCCTCAAGGACAGTCGGGGTGAGGATGTTGACCTTCTCGCCGGGCATATCAAAGGTGACGATCCCGATCCCTTCGTCCACTTTCAGTTTAAATGCTTTAGCCATCTTAAACTCCTTCCAGGAGGACCGCCGTCCCCTGCCCGCCGCCGACACAAAGTGTGGCGAGCCCCAGATCGACGGATCGCCGTTTCATCTCGAGGAGCAGGGTGAGGATCAGGCGAGTGCCGCTGGATCCCACGGGATGTCCTATGGCGATAGCCCCGCCGTTGACGTTCATGATCCCGCGGTCGATGGCGCCGATGGCCTTACGGCCGAGAAAATGCTCCGAGAGCGCATCGTCCGCGAACACCCTCTCGTTGGCGATGATCTGGGCCGCGAAGGCCTCGTTCATCTCAATGAGGCCGATATGGGAAAAATCGATCCCGGACCG
>QIEJ01000025.1 GCA_003228585.1 Pseudomonadota bacterium | reverse complement strand
CCAGAAGCGGTCAGGGCATCCAGGAGGATAGTGGTTGCCCTGAGATTCGAATTCAGCCGGGAGGCAATCCGGGCAGCGGATAGCTGTTCTGATGCGAGCATGCTGAAAAGATCAAGGTCAACACCGGTCAAAAGAATTCGTGTCTCCGTGAAATTTCGAGCTGTTTTCTGAATGGATTCGCGTGACAGGTCTGTGGTCATGACTACTCTCTGTCGATGGTGCAGCAGGCCTTTCCCGTGCGGCCGAGGGCAGCGTTGATCACTGCCTGGGCGCAGCCGACGCCGGCCTGAACGGCGATGGCATCCGCCGGGCAGTTGCGGGCACAGGCGCCGCACTCCATGCAGGCGTCCCGGTCGGCAATAAGCGCTCGGCCGTTTTCAAGTGTCATGACGCCATGAGGGCAGACAATGGCGCACATGCCGCAGCCTGTGCACCTGTTGTCATTGAGCTGGAGGCTGACGACATCAGGGAGGTAGACAAAACGGTTCACAGGACACGTCCCCGTTCAGTTAACATCGTACCGAACCAGAGGATGACTCCTAAAATCGAAGCTGCGGCCTGAAGAGGAACCGCGATGCGCATCTCCCGGCGTACACCGGACAGAGACGTGTAGGTGGAAGACCCGGTGAAGTTCATGGCCAGGAAGGAAGACAGGGCCGGTATCAGTACGATCCATGGAACGACAATCATAACACTCCCTGTAGTCTTTAATACAAAAAGAAACACGGCAAGAGCTGTCGCGAGACCCATCCAGAACCCCTTCATGGAAAATGATCGTCCCGGCAGATAAGGCAGAAGAAGAGGGACGAGCACAGCACCGGCGGCCACTGCGAGAAGGAGTGAGGCTATGGTGGTTTTGCCGAAGCGAAGGACATCGGACATAAAAGATCCGGATCCCATGAGTCCTGCCAGTAAAGTCAGTGTCACTGCTATCACAGCCATGTACTTTAAGGCCGGCAGCAACTCCATGGGAATGAGAGCAGCCCTCTCCCTGACGGAGAAGGTCTTGCGCCGCATGGACCCGGATGCTCTCAGACCATTGGCCAGGTATTCATTAATGTCCCGAGCTTCTATGGGTCCGTACAAAACCCTGAAGCCGGACAATTCCTTGACATGGTGGGCAGCTATACCGACAGCTCCAAGCTGGGGGACGATAAGCCTCCGGTGATTTATTACCAGAGTCAGTCCACTGGCCTCGATCCTCGACAGGAGTTCCTTTGTCCCGAAAGTCCCCTTGCCTGCGGCACACCAGACATTGATGCCGTTGGTGTCAAGGACCAGGATCCAGGCGTCAAGATTGGACAGAGCCGATCGCACATGATCGAAAGTCATCCGGTAGTTTGCGGTGACCAGAACCTCCGAGTTCTGGTCCGGTTCTCCCACAGCGTAAAGACCGGGCTCGACAGTGTAGCTCATTCGACCGATACCCCATCGAACACGGCACATACCCAGCCGGTCCGCCAGATTAAGCCGGGTTGAGACCCTTGGAACGGGACCCGCAGGAGTGCTAATGTTCCAGATGTTCAAAACCTGGCACCTCCAGGGTGTCGATGTTTTTCTCTGTTGCCTTGATAAAAGGGTCCACCAGTTCGGGGTCGAACTGGCTCCCGGTGCACTGATGGATTTCAGCGAAGGTCTCTTTAATGTTCCAGGATCGCCGGTAGGCTCTCCTGGATGTCATCGCATCGAAGGAATCAGCCAGGGCCATTATGCGTGATCCCAGAGGGATATCTCCCCTCGAGAAGCCTTGAGGGTAGCCCCCGCCTTCCCACTTCTCATGGTGATGGAGAATGATATCCAGATGCTCTTTGGGAAAGATGGGAGCGAGGATCTTGCAACCCTCCTCCGGGTGTTCCTTGATAATAGTGAACTCCTCCCCGGTAAGCTTCGCCGGCTTGTTGAGGATGTTGTCGGGAACTCCAAGCTTGCCGATGTCATGAAGCTGCGCGGCAATGTGTATCTCGGTAGCCGTTTCGAAGGGTAGATCCAGCTCCTTGACAAGCCACATGGCATATGTCGTCACACGCTGGGAGTGTCCTTTAGTATAAGGGTCCTTGGCTTCAATGGCGTAGATCAGGGACTGGATGGTTTCGTAAAACAGAAACCTGATGCGGTCCTCCTGCTGGAAGACCTTTTCCTCGAGAGTGGTGTGGTAGTCACGGGTAAGTGCTTTGAGCCGAACCCTCTCCATGGCTTTCTGGATACCTGCATGGAGGTCTTCCTGAGTAAAGGGTTTGCGAATAAAGTCGCTGGCGCCCAGTCTCATGGTCTCAATGGCTATTTCCAGGTTGGGGGAGGACGTGATCATGAGGATCTCCGCCTCTTTTCCCTTGTTTCGAAATCGCTCCAGGAACTCCAACCCATCCATGCCCGGCATGATGACGTCACAGAGGATCAGATCGAATGAGTTTTCAAGAGCCATTTCGAGGGCATCATTGCCGTTCTCCGCCTCCTGGATGCGGCATCCCGTGGATCTGAGGACATCAACTATGATTGCCCTGATGAGTTTGTCATCATCTACCACCAGTACACTGGGGATCCAAAGGTCATTTTTTTTCATTGAAGTCCTCCGAGGAGTTTTTATTGTTCCCTTTGCTCCTGAAAAATTTTCATCGGTACACACGATAAGAATATATGAATCATTGATCTTTTCCAACTACAGTTGATTATCTTGCGAAATGAATCCGCCCCACGCCATTGGCGTGGCCCTCGCCCCAACTCCCGCCTGTGGTGGATTTGCATCACTTGTCTCATTCCTGCAGTAGAAGTGACACAATTTACATCCGGCAATCCAACTGGCCGAACGCAATGATTCCATCAGACCTTCCGCCGCAACTCTCACTAACGCGAGCTCTCAAGTCGCATTATGTAAATAACAACCAATACCGGAACATAATCCCTTGTTCGGCATGCTTGTTGCTTGTCACTGCCTGGTGTACATGGAGGCTGCGATTAACTTCCGGACATGCTGGTGGATATCGGCAGTAGCTGTGAGAACTGGAGGAATACGATGACTCGATTAAAGCACTATGTGTCCAGGTTAAGAACGACCATCGGTCACTGGAACAAGCCCGGCGGCATCCCCTGGCACCCCGGCCCGAGCCTTCATGATCTTTACCCTGAACCGCAGATGGCTTTCTGCTGGTATCAGCCCGAGGATTTGCTGACGGAGGAGGTTCCCATCCAGAAAAACGGCCTTCGCGGCTGGTTTTCGAGATAGAGACACGCCTGCTCACTCATCTGAGGGTTTGGACGTCACCGAATTAATATATTCGTAGGGCCTGTGATAGACAGGTACCGTCTGTATGAATTCCTTGTTCTTCTTTGGACAGATGAACAGCACTTCGCTGGGCGTGACAGCAGTATCGGTCTCTGCGTAGGGTGAGACCCTTACCTGTATGGCTTTGCGAAACACATCCAGTTCATATTCGTGGCTGGAAGAACAAACGGAACATTTGTCGATTTTGATCCGATCCTCGAGACTCATATCTTTTTTCTCCTCTGGTTAAATTCCCTCCCTCATCACCGTACCGATCTCCTCCAGTATTTTTTGAAGTTGTTCTTCATCCTGCTCACTATCGCCATGCATGTCAAACATGCGCAGGATCAGGTCGGATACCGGCGATTGAATAACCCAGATATGTGCTTCGTTAAGGTCCTTCATCTGTATGGGGCTCTGGAGCATCTGATGATCGTTGGATGCAAGGCGGATTTTATGCTCACAGCCCCTTCCTTGCTTCCCTTCCGGACAGTTGCACAGGATGGTCAGTTTTTCCTCGTCCCTGGTGAAGGTGACCTGATACGGTTCCTCATTGCCGCTTTTGACATGAAGGATGATCTGCTGCATTTCGTACTCTCCCTATCCTCGCGATAATATACTATAAACCGGAGCGTCGGGAACTATACACTATCGACAGGGAAGTTGGGAGAAAAATGGGATGATTTTTTTTGCGAAGTCATCAATTATTGCACGACCTGCACCTTAAATGCTATAAGCCATGGTCCCGATTGATAAGCCGCTGGCAGGGAGAAAAGTCAAAGATGGACAATGGCCGGACTGATAACATTTTCCAATCATACAGGGATGATCTGATCGCCATCATCAGGAAGATTATGGACGCTGGGGATTTTTTTGATTCCGAGGAATATCGAGTCAAAACTGCGAATAACTGTCTTTTTTTTCACATGGTCTTTGATCATACACAGTGGTTTCTGGATGCTGTCAAAGGTACTGGCGCGGGAACGGCAGCCGGGTTTAAAGTTGATCTTAAAAACTGGAACCTTCCGGCAAGATTTTTCGGGTTGAATTCCACCAGAGAACTGCCGGAGGATAAGCGAAAAACAGTTGATGACTTTGTGGCAAGGTGTTTTTACTATGGTTTGCTCTACCATCTTTATGCATGGAACTCTCCTGACACCGCCTCAATTGAAAGGATTGATTTCACCCTTGTTGCTCGTGAGTGGGCACCAAAGTCATTCAATTCCTACGGTGAGTTGAGGGCCTATGATGATAATTCAAACTACATTCCCTCAAGGATATTCACATATTTTCATGAACATGCCATTAGACCCGTGTATAAGGAGTGGAAGTTCGGTTATTTCAAAAAGATCAAGGCGGAAGCGTTCTTTCAACGTCTGTTCTTTGCCGGGTGTCTGTTTGCCGTGAAGGCTGTCGACCAGACCGCGAAACAATAGTACTTTCCATATATTACTTATTACTCAACCCAAGGAGGTAACATGGAAATCTCTGAATTCACCGAAGTACTGATGGAAGCCAAGGATGATAAAGGACTGTCCTTTGAGGACCTGGGTAAGCTCATGGGCCGAAGTGAGATGTGGACAGCGGCGCTGCTGTTCGGCCAGGCCCAGGCCACTGAGGACGAGGCCAGGAAAATTACTTCCGCACTGGGGCTGGAAGATGAGGAGGAAGCGTTTCTGTATTACCTTACCGCCTTCCCCGACAAGGGTCTGGGTCCCGTGGTTCCCACCGATCCACTCATCTATCGTCTCTATGAGATCATGCAGGTTTACGGATTTCCCTTCAAGGCTATCGTTCATGAGAAGTTCGGTGACGGCATCATGAGCGCCATCGATTTCACATTCGATGTTGAAAAGGAAGAGAACCCTGATGGGGACCGTGTCAAAATAATCATGTCGGGGAAATTCCTGCCGTACAAGATCTGGTAAACTCCCGGGA
>QIEJ01000265.1 GCA_003228585.1 Pseudomonadota bacterium | reverse complement strand
AAATATCAAAATAAAGCGCAAACTCGTAGGGGTGCGGGCGGAGCCGGATAGCGTCCACCTCATTTTCCCTTTTGTACTCCAGCCACATCTCGATGAGATCCGGGGTGAACACATCTCCCTTAAGCAGGAAGTCGTGATCCTTCTCGAGGAGGTCCAGCGCCTCCTCGAGGCTGCCGGGAGCTTTGGGATAATCCGCCAGTTGCTCCGGGGAAAGACCGTAGATGTTCTTGTCCAGGGCCTCGCCCGGATCGATGCGATTTTCGATGCCGTCCAGGCCGGCCATCAGCATAGCCGAGAAGGCCAGGTAGCCGTTGCACGCGGGATCCGGTGTGCGGAACTCGATCCTCTTGGCCTTGGGGTTGGCTGAGTACAGGGGGATCCTGACAGCAGCACTCCGGTTCCTGGAGGAATATACAAGGTTAATGGGTGCTTCGTAACCGGGCACGAGCCTCTTGTAGGAGTTGGTTGTCGGATTGGTCAGGGCGCAAAGGGCCGGTGCGTGCCTGAGGATACCTCCAATGTAGAACATGGCCATCTCACTGAGGCCTCCGTATCGATCGCCGGCAAACAGGGGTTTGCCCCCCTTCCATATGCTCATGTGAACATGCATGCCTGAACCGTTATCCTCGAACACAGGCTTGGGCATGAAGGTCGCTGTCTTGCCGTACTTGCGGGCCACGTTCTTGACAACGTATTTGAACCGCATGAGATTATCCGCACAGTTTACGAGGGGGGCGTATTTCATGTCGATCTCCCCCTGCCCCGCGGTGGCCACCTCATGGTGCTCGGCCTCGATCTCTATACCGTAGGCATCCTGCATGGTCTGGACCATCTCGATCCTCATGTCGGTCAGGGTGTCCAGTGGCGGACAGGGAAAATACCCTCCTCCATGCTTCGCCTTATAACCAAGGTTGGGGTTCTCCTCTCTCCCGGTGTTCCACCAGCCCTCAGAAGAATCGATGAAGTAATAGCCTGAGTGGGCGTTCTGGTCGAAACGTACATCGTCCAGAATGAAAAACTCGGCCTCCGGGCCAAAATAGGCGGTATCACCGATGCCGGTTGATTGGAGGTAGGCCTCTGCCTTCTGGGCCACATATCTCGGATCCCTTGTGTACGATTCCTTGGTTACAGGATCGACGATGTTGCAGATCATGGAAAGGGTCGGCACAGATGTGATGAATGGGTCGATCTGGGCAGTCTCAGGATCAGGGACGACAAGCATGTCGCTGGCGTGAATAGGCTGCCAGCCTCTGATGCTCGATCCGTCAAAACCATAACCCTCTTCGAAACTGTCCTCTGTCAGTTGGTGAATGGGAACCCCGAAGTGCTGCCAGGTTCCGGGCAGGTCCATGAACTTGAGGTCAACCATCTTAACCTCATTTTTCTCAGCAAATTCCAGTACCTCTTTGGGTGTCATTGTTCATCCCTCCAATTCTCGTATATTGTTTAACCCTGGACTCAGATAGCCTCTTCTCCCGTCTCACCGGTTCTTATCCGGACAACGTCCTCAACCGGGAGGACGAAAATTTTCCCATCCCCGATCCTTCCTGTTTTGGCTGCGTTGGAAACCGCATCGAGCACCTTATCCAGAATCTCATCCTTAACCACTACCTCGATTTTAACCTTCGGTAGAAAATCAACGATATATTCCGCACCCCGGTATAGTTCCGTGTGGCCCTTCTGTCTGCCGAATCCCTTCACCTCGCTGACGGTCATCCCCTGGATACCGAGGGAGTTCAGGGCCTCTTTGACCTCTTCCAGCTTGAACGGTTTGATAACAGCTTCAACTTTTTTCATCTAACCGACCTCCCTGATCAATTAACGACTTTAAGAAAAGCAACCTCTGTACCAACTGAATGATCGATGATAATACCCTCTATATTATTGAAAAAACAAACAATTTCCCGCATTCACTACATCGTGCCCTTTAAGGGCGATGCAAGAAAAACGTTCAAATCTAAAGGACCTGCTTAAAAAACAAGCAGATAGAAGCGTATGTGTAAGAAGTGGGGGATTATTTATGGAAGCGCGATCTCCATGATCTCGAACTCTTTCATTCCCTTGGGAACCTGAACCTGAACCACATCTCCAACGCGCTTTCCGATGAGCGCCCTTGCCACAGGAGATACGACGCTGATCCTGCTGGCCGCCACATCGGCCTCATCGGCACCGACGATCTGGTAAGAAACCGATTCACCGGACGTAAGATCATGGACTGTGACGTGCACACCGAAAACCACCCGGTCGGTGTCAAGGGTTGAAGGATCTACCACCTGGGCGTTGGCAACCTTGTTCTCTATTTCCCGGATCCGCTTTTCAACAAAGGCCTGTCGTTCTTTTGCGGCGTCATACTCGGCATTTTCGGAGATATCGCCATGGTCCCTGGCCACAGCTATGGATTCGATCACCTTCGGCCGTTCTTCGGACTTCAGCCTTTTCAGTTCTTTCTTGAGTTTCTGCAGACCGTCCGGGGTCATGGGGTGCCTGGTCATGGGACTCACTCCTCCTCAGATTATCAGATAAAAAAAGCCTCCCGGAAGAAGGCATGATCAGCAAAGAAACCACCCGCCTGGCGGGTGGAGTTAATTCTACATACCTCTCTCCTGTGAAAATGTCAATGGGTTAGGGTGGACACCGTCCGAGGAACTCCCTTATCCCGGCGGCGATATTGTCAACCCCGCCGCTGTCCGGTTCGACACCCGGGAACGAGTCGAGAAACACCTTACCATAGGCTCGTCGAATGATTCTGGTATCGCAGATGACTACGACCCCCCTGTCATCCCGGTGACGTATTAATCTCCCCACCCCCTGCCGGAGCCTGATGACAGCACGCGGAACGGAATCCTCCATAAAGGGATCCCTGCCCTCCCTGGCAAGGGCTTCTCCTCTTGCCTCGACTACCGGATCTGTCGGAACCGGGAACGGGAGCCGGGCAATTATCACGTTGCGCAGTGATTCTCCCACCACATCTATCCCTTCCCAGAAACTGTCGGTGGCAAACAGGGTCATGTCAGATTCTGCGCGGAACCTCTCCAGCAGAATCGTTCTCGGAGCCTCCCCCTGCCGGGCGATGGACAGTCCGTTACCGCTTAATTCCTCCAGGCACCCTTCATAAACGGCATCCAGGGTCCTGTACGAGGTGAAAAGGACAAGTGCGCCTCCACCTGACGCGGACAGCAGCTCCTTAACCGCCTCCGTCAACCTTTCTACAAAGCCGCCGCGACCCGGTTCGGGTAGATTGTCCAGGACTGTCAGCCTCATCTGGGTGGACATGTCAAAGGGCGAAGGGTAGGTTTGCCTGAAGATCCTGCGGTCTTCGAGCTCGTCAACACCCAGTCTGTCGCTGATAAACTGGAACGAACCACCCACCGTAAGAGTTGCAGAGGTCATGACCACCGGTTCAACGGTTTTAAAGAGGGTCTCTTTCAGAATGCGCGCGGCATCCAACGGTGTAAGGTGGAAGTTAACCGAAGACCGGCCCCGTCTGCCTCGGACCTCGACCCAGAAGACCTCATTCTCTCCTTCTCCTTTCAGGATCCTCGCCAGGAACTCAAGACTGGCATCCAGGCGTGATATAACTGCTGCGATATCCCCCCAAAGGGGAGCCAGTTCCTCAAATCCATCGTCCAATATTGCTTTCAGTTGGCGGTTCAGTTTTCGCAAGGGAGTCAGGGTTCCCTTTAAATGTCCACCCAGCTCCCCGAGAAGCCGATTTATTGTCAGCCAGTCTCCTTCATCTCTTCTGGACAGGGGAATCCTCCATCTCGATTCCCGGCCCCCGCTGCCCGATCCCAGCCAGGTAGAGATGGTCTGAGCCATTTCCTCAAAAAGCCTTTCAATAATTCCCCTGGCATCGTGGACACCGGCAGCTGCTGATGTGGAAAGGTTGATCAACTTCTCTTTTCTCTCGCCCGGAAGAGATCTGATCGATCCGATCCTCATCACCAAAAAGGGAATCAGACCTCGGTCGCTCCTCCTTCGGCTGACAAGACGCCCCAATTGGGCCATGAGCCCCCACTTTCCGACACTGGCATCGAAATAGGACAGGGCGACATCCTCCACGTTGTGGGCCTCGTCCAGAACCACAGCATCGTATCGAGGCATTATGGATGCCGAATCATGACCGGTGCTTCGAATGGCAAGGTCAGCGAAGAGTATGTGGTGATTGGCAAGGAGGACCTGTGCAGAGGCGGCCTCCATTCTGGATCGGTAAAAGAAACAGGTTGAAAAATGAGCACAACGGGCGCGCAGGCAGGAATCCGATTCCGCCTTCAGAAGATTCCAGTTCTGGTCCTGCGGTACGAAGGGCAGGTCGGAAAGGGTCCCATCGGACGTAATTCTGCTCCACTCGAGGAGTTCTCTCACCTCACGAACGTCATCGAACTCCAGTAGAACATCCCCGCCATCCGTGTCGAGGAGACCTCTTTTGCGGAGACAGATGTAGTTCCCGCGGCCTTTGATCAGAACGGCTTTGAAAGTGTCTCCCAGAATCTCTCTGACAAGAGGAAGATCCTGCTGAAGATGCTGTTCCTGGAGATTGATGGTCCTCGTACAGATCACAACACGCCGCTTGGCTCTGGTAGCCCAAAGTATTGCGGGGACAAGATAGGCCAGGCTTTTACCTGTACCCGTCCCCGCCTCGAGAATTCCTATGCTCCCTTCCTCCAGAATCCGTGCGACATCCGCCGACATTCGGCATTGGGATGGCCGCGGTTCATAGTTGGGGTGAATCCGTGACATCTGGCCATCCGGACCCAACAGTTGAGCCACGTATTCGGGATCCACGGGTTCCGGAGACGGCTCTCCAGGAGCCGGTTCAACCACAGCGTATACGCGGCTCGCATCATTGTCCACGATGTAGAAACCGACCCCATCGCCCCCCAGGCCCGAAGCAATAGCCATGTCCGCATCGGAAGGTGTGAGAACCCCTGTCGGGTGATTATGGATCACGACGTCGCCCGGGTCCGCCGCCCGGGTTACGGCAGAAACCGCCTCTGCGTTACCCCTGGCAACCGGGAACACTTCGACTACAATCCCCTCAGTATCCGTCCGGCCGACGAAGAACACCTCATTTCCGCCGCACTGGCTGATCTCGTCGCGGACGGATCTAGCAGCCTCGGGGGAGAATCTATCCCTCGAGAAATCACCAGGCTCTCTTTTAGATTTTTTATGCATATTTGGAGTCGTGTTGCGCTATTTCTGAGTGGCAATGATATACTATCGATGGGAAAAGAGCC
>QIEJ01000019.1 GCA_003228585.1 Pseudomonadota bacterium | reverse complement strand
GAAAAATATTGACCCTGAATCTGCCGAGCCCGGGAACACTGTAGGCAATGTCCAGTTCATTGCTGCGCTTGAACCGGTCCTTCTGGGTGTCGTTCATTACCCCGAAGGCCATGTCCATGATATCCTCCTGTGTAATGCGTCTCGTCTCCGGTAGAGGATGAAGCTTGCCATCCACCCTGATGACAGGAGGGTTACCTACTTTAACGTGGAGGTCTGAAGCTTTGTAGCCTGCGGCCTGCTTCAGGAGATCATTAATACCCAATCCAGTCTGGTCGCTCATTAATCCTCTCCTTCGGTCTGGGCCTCCACAGGGTCAAGGCTGTGATGTTCCCTGATCCCGAGTTCCATCTCATCGGCCATATCACTGTTTTCCTTGAGAAAATTACGAGCGTTTTCCCGGCCCTGCCCTATCCTTTCCTCCCCGTACGAGTACCAGGCTCCGCTTCTTGAAACCAGACCGGCATCCAGAGCCATGTCGAGCAGTATGCCTTCCCTGGAGATGCCCTCGCCGTTGATCATGTCGAACTCAGCCTGGCGAAATGGTGAAGCCACCTTGTTTTTTACCACTTTAACACGGACTCGACTCCCGACGGGTGTATCTCCCTCCTTGAGTGCGTCTGATATCCAACCGCACCGAGGAGTAGAATTTCAGCGCGTTTCCTCCCGTGGTTGTTTCCGGATTACCGAACATGACACCGATTTTCATGCGGATCTGGTTGATGAAAACGAGGGCTGTTCTGGTCTTACTCACGGCGCCCGTGAGCTTTCTCAGAGCCTGCGACATCAGCCGCGCCTGAAGACCCATATGTGAGTCGCCCATCTCTCCCTCTATCTCGGCACGGGGAACAAGAGCCGCCACCGAGTCGATGACAATAATATCCATGGCGCCGCTTCTCAGCAGCATCTCCGTGATCTCGAGGGCCTGTTCACCGGTGTCGGGCTGAGAAACCAGGAGATCATCTGTTTTGACACCAAGCTGCCTCGCGTAACCGATGTCCAGTGCGTGTTCCGCATCGATAAAGGCAGCCACGCCACCCTTTTTCTGAGCCTGGGCGATTACATGAAGGGTCAGGGTGGTTTTCCCGGATGATTCAGGACCATAGATCTCCGAAACCCTGCCCCTCGGGATCCCTCCGACTCCCAGAGCTACATCAAGAGGCAAAGCTCCCGTAGAGATAACCGGAATCCCCGGGATGGCTTCGTCCGACCCCAGGCGCATTATTGCGCCCTTCCCGAACTGCCGCTCAATCTGGCTGACAGTTGCCTCTATCGCCTTTTCCCTGTTATCTTTCTGTGTCATTTCACCCTACCTCCCGGTGCAACCGGCCTGCCAGCGTTAACAATCAAGAAATGATAGCAAATATCGTTCCATATTGCCATATCTGTAGAAGTTTCTAGTTTCTAGTTTCTAGTTTCTGGTTTCCATTCAGCTCAAAGGACGAGGAGCTAAGAACAAGGGATTTTTCTGACAGGATCAACAGGAATTAGATCTGTTTTTCCAATTCCCAAATCCCAAATCTCTGATTTTCCTCTGCGCACTCCGCGTACTCGGCGGTGGATTAGACTAGAACCTACCCGCCGAAGGGGAAAAACCGGATCACCTCATAGCGTGCCCCGGCAGGCTCCAGATGGCTGCGGTAAAGAGAGACCCCGCTTGTCTCCTGCCTGCCCCAGATCTTTCCCTGAAATTCAGACACGGCATCAGAAAGCTGCTTTAAATTGATATTGCCCTTCACCCGTCCGATGGTAATATGAGGATGAAATTTCCTCTTCTCTTTTTTCCATCCCAGTGCAAGCATGCCCTCTTCCAGTGATCCCGCCAGCGTTTCCATGGTTCCTGTGGGTTCCTCCACACCAGCCCACAGGACACGGGGTCGAGAGAGGCCCGGAAACGCTCCCAGACCGGACACTGTAACAGGAAAGGGAAAGATATCCCGGCATACGCTTTCCAGGGAGGACTCCAGTGACGCCACTTTCTCTTCAGGAGTCTGCCCCAGAAACTTCAGGGTCAGATGCATACCTTCAGGTTTGACCCAGCGTACAGGGGCACGAGTCCGCCTCAACTCCCGAACCGCCTCCTGGAGACCATCCTTAATCCACTGCTCAATATCCAGAGCGATAAAAATTCTCACCCATCGCCCCCCTCGAGGGTATCGGCAAGAAATCGTAGAGCCCCGACTACGGCCGCTTCACGAACGTCCTCCCTGCCTCCGGAAAGGTTAAGAAGTTTCCACTCTGAAGCGGCAGGTGTCCTGACACCAAGGTATACTGTTCCGGGCGGCTTGTCCTCCGATCCGCCAGGCCCGGCCACACCCGTAACGGCAACACCGATATCGGCTCCGGTTGCTCTGACTACACCGTCAGCCATGGCCTTTGCTACCTTCTCACTGACCGCCCCATGTGTCTGAATCAAGGTGGACGGTACACCCAGAAGATCCATCTTCATGCTGTTGGAATAGGCTACAACACCACCGATAAAATAAACTGAACTTCCGGGCACCGATGTGATTCTCCCGCCGAGAAGACCCCCTGTACAGGACTCGGCCACTGCGATGGTCCAGCCTTTTTCGACAAGAAGTATTGCGAGTTTTTCAGCAATATTCATTGTACCCATCCTGCCTCCCGAGTCCTGAGATTTCAGATTCCAGATTTCAGATTCACAGAAGGAACCGCTCCAGCAACCTCAACGCACCCCAGGCATAGATCCCTGCCATCAGGTCATCAGCCATGACGCCCAGACCGGAAAACAGGGTACGCTCCAGATACCTTACAGGGGGCGGTTTGAGAATATCAAAAAAGCGAAAGAGGAGGAATCCCGCGATAATATAGAGCAGATCCGGAGGCGAGCCAAGCATGGTTAACAGGTATCCGGCGATCTCATCAATAACGACCCTGCCCGGATCCTTGGTAGCTGTTAACTCTTCCATCCTTGAAGCTAAAGGAACCCCCAGGACGGATATGATAACCAGGCCGGTGAGGACACCCGTTGTTCCCCACTTCGAAAGGATGACAAAGAGGGGAACAGCGACCAGTGTTCCGGCAGTTCCCGGAGCAGCAGGGGAATACCCCGCGCCAAGGCCTGTCGCGAAAATACGGATCAGGAAATTCTTCAAGGTATCGTGCCGTGCTTAGTGAAGACCTTCGATCACATGGGTGTCGGCGATCCTGTCGCCCAGCCGCTCTCCCTGATCGTCCACGTAAATGAGCCACAGTTCGATGAGAAGTATGGGCAGACCGACGACAACAAGAAGAATCCAGCCGAGAAAACCCAGGGCATAAAAGAGATATATAAGAACGAACGGGATGTTCCTGAAAATGGAAGAGCGCAGATCACATGGAGACCCGTCCTGTTTAACTACATCCAGGCCAAACACCATTTTACCGAGGCTCTGGCCTTTCTGGAGTCCGTCTGCCACAGCCAGATAGACCATTCCCAGAACTACGCCCACCGGGGGGAAAAAGAGGGCAAGGACCCATGCGATGAGCCAGTCGACAAGCTTGGCCACGACCCTTTTCAGGACGCTCGCCTTATGAATTCCAGTTTTACTGCGCATCGGAATTCTCCTCGGCCGTCACCGGATTCTCCCTGACGAACAGGATAAAAGCCATGGCGGGCCTTTTGCTGGCATCACTCATGGCAAATTTGATGCTGTCCAGGGTCCAACCCTCGGACACCCATTCGTTCAGGACGGTCTCAATGGATTCATCGGTTACCGTCTGCGTTTCGACAACCTTATAGCGGTAACTCAATAACCCTCCTCTTTGAGGGAACGGCTCATCAGTCTTTTCAGTGCGGACAGAGGTTTTCTCCTGTCATACAACACCTGATAGATCTCCTCAGTTATGGGCATCTCCACCTTTTCACGGAGGGCAAGGTCCCTTGCGGAACGGGTGGTCCTGACACCCTCCGCAACCATTGGTGTGGAACCGGTAATCTGCTCCAGGCTCTCACCTTTTCCCAACCTCAGACCCAGGGTCCTGTTACGGGACAGATCACCCGTACATGTCAGAACCAGATCCCCAAGTCCGGCTAAACCCTGGAAGGTCAGGGGGTCAGCCCCCAAAGCCACTCCCAGGCGGGCCATTTCCGCAAGGCCCCTCGTGATGAGAGCCGCGCGCGCATTATGGCCCAGTGCAAGACCATCGCATATCCCTACCGAGATTGCCATGACGTTTTTCAGGGAGCCGGCTATCTCGACACCGATATAATCTCTGTTTGTGTAAAATCTTAAAGACTCCGATGTCAGGGTCTTTTGAACCCGGCTGGCGATTTCCATGTTCCGCCCGGCGATTACGGCCGCGGAAGGCAAACCCCGGGCGACTTCTCTCGCAAAAGTGGGGCCGGAAAGGGTCACCTTGCGCTCCAGGATGTTCTCGCCAACAGACTCGATTAACACCTCGGTGGAGGTGAGGAGTGTATTCTCCTCAATACCCTTCGTAGCGTTAACGATAATTGCATCCACAGGTAGAAAATCCCGCGCTTTGGCCCAGACCTGTCTTGCGACATGAGATGGAACAACAGAGAAAACAATCTGGGCGCCTGTGAGGCATTGCTCGAAACTGTTCGTGGGCTTGATATTTGGCGGAAGATCCTCTCCCGGCAGATAGATGTCATTTTCCCCCGCCTCGATCATCCTCCGGGCAAGGTCCTCCTCATATACCCACAGGGAAACAGGCATGCCCATCCGGGCACAATGTATGGCAAGAGCTGTTCCCCAACTTCCTGCTCCAACAACAGCTACCCGTGCCGATTTTTCGTTACCCAAGATTCTCCTTTCTAACCAAAGAAGATTTCGGCGATCCTGTAAAGATCCATGTCCACCGTTTTCAGAGACTTTACAGCCTCCTCAAGGCTGACCGCGTCGACACGGTTGCCAACTAATGCTGCCATAGTCCCGAATCTGCCCTCGCGTACCAATTCATGGGCTTTGACCCCAAATCGCGTAGCCAGGATGCGGTCATGGGGCGTGGGAGAGCCACCCCTCTGAACATGTCCCAGCACTGTCACCCTGGCCTCGAACCCTGTCCGGTCCTCAATCTCCCTGGCGAGAAAATGACCGACACCACCCAACCGGACATGTCCGAACTCATCTGTGCCCTCATCCTGCTTTACATAGCCCTCGCCGCCGCCAGTGTCCATTCCGGCGCCCTCAGCGACCACCACGATGGAAAAATTCTTCCCATAGGAGTGGCGGGCACTGATTACCTCGGCAACCTCGTTGAGATTGAACGGCTTTTCCGGGATCAGAATGACATCCGCTCCTCCGGCAAGACCGCAATAGGTGGCTATCCATCCAGTGTTGCGGCCCATGACCTCTAAAACTATTACCCGGTCATGTGATTCAGCGGTGGTGTGAAGCCGGTCGATAGCCTCAGTGGCGATAGTTACCGCGGTGTCGAACCCGAAGGTGAAATCCGTACCGGCCAGATCGTTATCTATGGTTTTCGGCACACCTACAATCGGCATCCCCGTCTGGAACAATTTGAAAGCGACACCCAGGGTGTCCTCACCTCCAATAGCAATAAGCGCATCCAGTCCAAGCCGCTTAAAGGTGGCCACTACTTTTTCACCACCACTCTCTTCTTTGAATGGGTTGGTTCGTGAGGTATGAAGGATGGTGCCGCCACGGTGGATAAGGCCGGAAACAGAACGCTGTGTCAGTTCCTCATGCTGGCCGGTCAACATCCCGTTCCAACCGTGAAGGATACCCAGTATTGCATCACCCTCCTGGACGCCTTTTCTGACTACCGCACGTATGACCGCATTGAGACCCGGGCAGTCACCTCCCCCGGTCAGAATTCCGATTCTCATAGCTCAATCCTCCCCTTTCAACGAGTAATTTCTAAAGATATCAGAAGGTTTCATTT
>QIEJ01000195.1 GCA_003228585.1 Pseudomonadota bacterium | reverse complement strand
TTGAAAAGTGCCAGTGACAACACCAGCACCAAAAACCCGACCGATGGGATTTTTACAATAGAAGAGGACCAGGTCACCCTCGTTCATCCGTACCCAATGATTCTTCAGCTCAGAAGGGAGAACCACAAATAAGAGAAACCGGATGCTAGTTGCATTTATAGCATTAGTTGACCCCGGGCTCAACTAATGCTATAAATGCAACCATGATTGGAGAACACCGCTTCTACAGAGACGAGTTCTACCGAAAGCTCGAAGAAATCATCGGCATTCCGATAAGTGCTGTAAACGAGGAGCGTCACATTCGTCTCCAGGAAGGCTTCGGGGTCATCGACTTCATCGTTCGAGCCGGTGAATACACTTTTGCTATTGAATGGAAATCATCGTCCTCAACCGACCGGATTATCCCTGCCATCAGACATCTTCAAGCGGCGATCTCACTTAAAAAGTACTTTATCCCCCTCCTGGGCGTCCCCTTTATGGGAGAGGTTGGAAGAAAGCTCTGCGAGGAAAGCCATATCAACTGGTTCGATCTTTCAGGCAATGCATATATCCTCGCACCTGGCCTCAGGATTCAAAGCGAGGGGAAACCAAATCTATTCAAACGACCCGGCAGGCCCGCAAATCTCTTCGCACCGAAGAGTTCGCGGTTAACTCGACACTTCCTTCTGAATCCCGGGGATTCCTACACTCAAAGCGAGCTGACCAAATATACAGGTCTTGATAAAGGCCTGGTCAGCAAGATCATTCGCAAACTGGAGGAATCTCAGTTCGTCACTAGAGGTGAAAAGGGTGCTTTCCGTGTCGTGGATCCCACACTCCTTCTGGATGCCTGGTATGAATCCAACGACTTCTCCAGGCACAGGATCATCAAAGGCCACATCGCCGCCAGGTCCGGCGAACAGCTATTAAACAAAATTGCCAGGTTTTTCGGGGAAAGAGACATTGAATATCTGGCAACAGGTCTTGCATCGGCGTGGCAGCACACGCACTTTGCCTCTTTCAGGTTAGCGAGCCTGTATCTTCATAGTCTTCCCGCCGGGTCCAATCTTGAGGAACTCGGGTTCGTGGAGGAAGAAGTCGGAGCAAACACATGGCTGGTGATTCCCAACGACCCAGGTGTTTTCGATGGTTCCCGGGAAATTGACGGCATACGTTGTGCAAGTCCCATTCAGACATACCTGGACCTGAAAGGACATCCTGAGCGTTCTAAAGAAGCCGCAGAGGAACTGAAAAAACAGTATTTAAGGTGGAACAGCGACGATGGCTGACAGACCCCGCACAGCAATCGATTACACATCCGAGATAACTGACATAGCCAGGGAAACCCTTCTGTATATCGCGACAACCCTGGGTGATCTGCTGGATCAGATCGTTCTGGTGGGCGGACTTGTACCGTCTCTCATCATAGATGAAAGCCCCGATGTTCCCTCTCACGTGGGCACCATGGATGTTGATCTTGGCTTATCCTTCGGTCTTATGGATTCTCAGAGGTATATAGAAGTCTCTTCCAGATTGAGAAAGGCGGGTTTTCAACCGGACCTGAATGAGGAGGGCAATCCGACTCGGCAGCGATGGGTCATCGACGTGGCGGGGAAACCTCCGGGGAAAGTGGATTTTCTCATCCAACCTGCCGATTCATTGTCACCTGGCGGCACCCAGCAGGATCTGGAATCGGATTTTGCGGCCATCACAACTCCAGGTTTGCATCTGGCCTTCCAGGACATGCTCGAAGTGTCCCTTGACGGTCAAACCATAAAAGAGGAAATGGTAACCAGAACATTTCAGGTGTGCGGTCCAGGCGCTTTCATCATCCTGAAAGCGCTGGCCGTTCGGAGGAGAAATGAACCAAAGGATTCCTATGATTTACAGCATGTCGTCCGATATTACGGTAAAGATCTGGGTGATGTTATATCCAGGCTGACTCCTTTGTTGGATGACCCCATCACCGCAGAGGCACTATCCTTTCTTTCTAAAGATTTTCAGGCGGCTAACAGTATCGGCCCTTCCAGGGCAGCGGAATTTCTGGGCACACCGGAGGACGGAAACTTAAAGGCGGATATCGTTGGAGCTGTGAGGGGTCTTCTTAAAAAATGCGGATTCAATATGTAACTTCCGGGAGGGTTAACGTTCAGGATTAAGTTGAAATAAAAACTTTCTTCATAACAATAAACCTCAGGATCGCCCTTTTACCTGGTGTTAAGAACCAGGATCCGGCTCTTCATCCTGATCAACCCATCGTCACCTTCAACCGCTTATCCAAAGCCTCTGCCTTTCCTGTAAACCTTCTTCCGATGTCCAACTCCAGCAATGATCACAAGAAGGATTTCGTCATGAATCTGGTAAAGGACCCGGTAATCACCCGACCTGAGGCGATAGGTGTTGTCCCCTCCGGAGAGTTTGATGCATCCGCGTTGTCGGGGATCCAATGCCAGGGAGTCAATCCGGTTTGCCATCCGCACCTTTACCTTTCGGGGCAAGACCTCGAACTGCCTCAGAGCTGATGGGAGAAACCTGATCCTGTAGGACAAAGCGGTTATTCCTGAAGTCCAAGGTCCTTCTTGACCTTCTCCCAGGGGATCAGTTCCTCCCCCTCGGCTTCTTTCAGGGCGGCCAAGGCTTCCTCAAGATCCAGTCTGTCCTCTATCTCCTCGAGGAACTGCAGATCCTCAATGGGAACCAGGGCCGCGACATCCCTGCCGTGTCTCCTGATGACTACCCTCTCTTTCTTATAGGACACCCGGTTCAGGGTATCAGAAAAATTATTCCTGGCGACGCTGGACTCAAGAGGTGTCGCTTCGCAGGACCCGGGAGTTGCTGATTTTTTGTCCATTTTGTCTTTGGACACAAGCATTCTCCGATTCTTCTGTTTTGTACGATTTGTACCTATTGGGCAGAATATCAACGATTTTCCGGATTGTAAAGGCCCGAAAGAACCGGGGTCGTATCTTCCTTGGGATTGCCGCGTCGCTCTCGCCACCCTCGACACTCCTCGCAATGACATCGCCTGCAACCAGGACCCAAAGATATCCCTGCGTTCTTTCCCCTCCCTTTCTCAAGGCAATTACAGGCTGGAACTGACAATGGGAGTGCAGATGCCCAAACAGGCTCTCCGCCAGGATCCTGAATATTCATTCGTCACGGTGCAGAGATAACCACCGGCCACGGGCCGGCCGGGTCACCGTCCGCATCCCAGGCGGAGTTCCCCCTCGTGCCCACTGAGGTCCGACACCAAGCAGTTCACATCTCCTATTCGCATCGCTGCGGCTTTATGATAATTCCGTACTATTGTTGCCCCTTAATAATATTTTCATTCAAGTCTTCCGGTACGAGAAATTGAAACTGGCGACCCACTTTGTCTTCTATAAGAAGTCCTCGCTTTCCCAGGATCAAAAGATCATTTCTGGCTGTTGCATAAGCAGTGTTGTGTGAATTCATATGAGATTTGATGGTGTATATGGAAAGCGGATTTTTCAGTGCGTGTCTTAATAAAGCCTGTTGGCGGTAGTTTAGCCCTCTCCAATTTCGCAGCAGGTTCAGCGATTCCCTGTATTCTTTCTGTTTGCGTTCCAAATACCGACGGAGTTCTTTCATTGCAAGATTTAACGCTCTGAGATGATATACGATAAAATAAGTGGCATCCAAGCCGTCACCCTCTGCATAGAGGAAAGATCTGTAGTACCTTCTACGAGACCTCATAATAATCCTTGAGATGGATAAATACTCCATTACCCAGTATCCCCTGGAGATTGCGTACCAATAAAACAGAGCTCTTGCGGTCCTCCCGTTTCCATCAATATAGGGGTGTTCATAAGCCAACCAGAAATGAAGAAGAACTGCCTTGATAATCGGATGGATAAACTCCGATCCATCCTCTTTGTTGGCGAAATCGCACATCTGTTGGACTCTACTCTCAAGCTTTTCAGCTGGAGGGGGGACATGCAGAGACTTGCCGTCGTCCATGTCTACCACATGGATATTCTCTTCCGGCGACCTAAACCGTCCGGCGTTTGAAGGATCATCCAGAGTTCCCTCGGTCATTGATTCCTGCAAGTCATTAAGCAGTTCGATGGTGAGAGGTTCCTTTGCCAAATGCTTAATCCTTTGAATGGTCCTGTAGTTGTTCAGAATCATCTGTTCTGCTGTGTCTCTTGGTTTTCTTCCGGTTCTGAGCATCTCTTTGGCAATTGGTCGGGTTGTTGCTGCCCCTTCTATCTGGCTAGAGGCAATAGCCTCTTCCATAAGGGAACTTACCAAATAGCGGTGCTTTGCATCACCTGAAAGCTCTGAGGTATCCAAACCAAGATGACCGGCGGCGAAACTATCGAAAAGATGCAGCTCTCGATGAACGGAATCGGGGAGGCTATACCAGAACTCTTTACCAGATGCGCTATTTAAGGAGAAAGACCGCTGACCTTGAAGTCTGGTAGCCTTAACGATAGCCCACACTTGACTCGGTTCCATATACTTTGGGATTTTTTTGTACTTAACCTTCTCCCAATGAAGATATTCATTACCAATTCCCGCAAGCAGCTTCCTGCCTGTTGTGGTTGCGAAAAATCCCATGGCTTTTGGTGGAAGATTACGGAATGCCTTCAACCAGGCTGGTGGTTTTTCCGGTATTTTCATAATTATCACCTATCTATCAATTTGATTTAGATTGATAGATATCTTAAATAATCTATCAACTTGTGTCAAGTTGATAGATTATTTAAGCGATAAAACCATCCCTGACTAACCTGGCGAAAGCCCGGAATAGATTCAATTATATGCAAAGGATTGATTTTTAAGAGGTTTTTGCGCATCATTGTGGGCAAGGAATGGTTGTTGTTTTGAAAGCAGTGTCTAGTTCTAGTGTCTAGTTCTAGTTGAAAACAGCGGTTTAACCAGAAACCAGAACCAGACACTAGATACTATTTCTTAGGCCTTTGACCATCCTACTCACTTCACTACATCGAGCCAGAATATCTTCAGCCTCTATCGGCGTCACATATCCTAAATCTCTCGCAAAATGAACCTGTGAGATAACTTCATAGATAGAACCGTTGGCAATCGATAGATAGTTCCGAAACTCTTTCGGACCGAATCTGCCTTGTCCTTCTGCGATATTAGAGGAGATGGAAAGAGCAGCCCTGCGGATCTGGTTTTTCAGAGCATAGTCTTTGGCGAACTGCCCAGTCGATGAAGCTCTATAAATTAGGTTCATCCGAGAAATGAGTACCTGTAAGGTTCCGGATTCCACCATCCAGATTCCAGATTCCAAACCTTTCTCACGCCCGCTCATCACGCT
>QIEJ01000264.1 GCA_003228585.1 Pseudomonadota bacterium | reverse complement strand
AAAGGGCTCAAACGATCCATTTCAGAGAAATGCCTCTCCCTGCGGCACCAGTCCTGAGCCTGTCGAAGGGGAGAGGTCAGGTGGGGGGAATGTAAACGAGAGTAAGATCCTGATCGCTTTAGTAGAAGCAGTTTCAAGACTTACCATTTTCGTGCCCTTCCTTTGCGAGCTTCGCGGCTTTAGTGAGTCATCACGCTGCGGCGTGATATGTGTGACGAACGAGCGTGAGACAGTTTTTCCCTGTGAAACCCCGCCTGCCCTGAGCCTGTCGAAGGGTGGAGCAGCCTCCAAATGGCTGCGCTGTGGTTCAAGCTCTTAACATTTTGCGTAATGCCCGAAATGAGATACGCATTATCCGGCAGACCTCTCTCTTTAATAGCAATACATCAGGTTTCTTGAAACAGTATATTCGGCATGCTAAAAGGATTCGATGGCAAGAACCCGGGCATGCAAATTAATCCATAATCTTATCGTCGTGGCGGTGATTTTAGCACTGCCGCTGTTCTCCAGTGGTAATTCGCCGCAGCTACCCGAACAGGACGGCGGTCTTGAGCTCCCTTACGGCTGGACGGCCTCAGAAGCTTCGGATCCTGTGAGGAGCCGCCTCATGGGGATGCGTAAGGATCTCGAGAAAGACCCTACCCTTCATGTCAGAGTTACAGGCCATACTGACACTTTCGGTTCGAGCAGGGAAAACCTGGCCATCGGGTATTACTATGCCCAAACCGTGGCAAGGCAGCTGGAATCAACCTTTGGATTTGACCGTACACGTATTAACATAGTCTCTGCGGGGGAGACGGAACCGCAGATTGGACATGGTAGTTCAAGGCTCCAGTCAGCCAACAGAAGGGTGGTCATCGCACTTGACAAACATGGATCCGAGGTCATTGATCCCGTCCCCGAGGTTGGCTCTCCTGACAAAAGGGTCTTTATCATAGAACCCTCCCCGGGGAATGTAAACAGAGCTTATCAGAGGGTCAGAGCCATTGTGGAGGGGAGTTCAACGACTGCCCTGCTAACCGTTAACGGTGTTTCAAGCCTTATCGCTGTTCAGGATGCGAGAGTTGAGAGTGAAGTGGTACTCAATAACGGAGAGAACATCATTGAGATCATGGCATGGGACAGGTCAGGCCAGTTTGGGAGGGACAAGGTCACAGTGATCTACATTCCACCACCGCCCCAGGTTGAACTGTTTCATCCAAAAGATGGAGATTTCTTCAACACTACCCTCTCTCCCGTGGTGAAGGTTCGCGGGCGTGTGTTGTCAACTTCCCCCATCAAGGAAACCTTCCTGTTCCTCAACGGTTCCCCAAGACGGATCAACGTCACGCCCGGAGGGAATTTCAACCAATCCGTCGTGCTCATCCGGGAGATCAACACCATGAAAATTGAGGCTCTGGACCTGTTTGGCAAAACTGCCACGAGTCCCGAAATTTCAGTGCGAACGGTAAATATGTCCCCCAGGGAGATGGTGGTTTTTCTGACATGGGACAAACCTGATGTCGATCTCGATCTTCATGTCTGGGGTCCGGAGAGGAAGCACACCTTTTACGGAGCTCTGGATCCCTACGAAAGCAGCCAGGCCATTGGGGGAGGAGCTCTCGACCTTGATGACAAAGACGGATTCGGTCCCGAGGTGTTCTCGCTGGCAGACGGTTTGGAGGGTGTTTACACCGTTGGGGCTCGATACCACCACTCTTTTAAAGGAGAGCCCGCCCAGGCCCAGATCACGGTGGTCCTTAACCCGGCGGATCATGCGAGACGAATCACCCGCATTTTCGGCCCTTACACACTTGCGCCGGGCAGCAGTGATACCTGGACCGCTGCTCGTATCTCCATGCCTGACGGCACATTTCTGACCCAATAGTTGATGACCTTTTGCGACACTGACAACTGTTGCGCTCTGATTAAAGGAGGAGCGATGAGAAGAGCGATATTACCGAAAATGGCCGCATGTTTCCTGATAATGTTAACCGCTGCTGTACTCTGCGCCGTTCCCGGCTATGGAGCCGATTCCGGGCAGCAGTCGGTTGGGGAACTCGAGGAGGAACTGTCCCTCATAGAAAATGAGCTGAACACGCTCGAAAACAGGGTGGACAAGCTCATGGAAGATCTCATCGATCCGAAAATCACTTCCATCTCTCTTTATTTTTCCTCGAAAACTGCGGATGTGGGGATTCCTCTGTCGTTGGAGATCCGTATGGACGACAGGCCTCTCGTGACCCGCGAACTCTCGGAAACGGACCGGCTTGTTCTGATCAGAGGTGGAGCCATTGAGATCTACTCGGGAGTTACCGAACCGATGGAACACACCATTGACCTCCGGTGCCTTGTCCAAACCACCGGAGATTCCAGACAGATCGGTACGGCCAGGGCCGTTTTCAAATTTGAGCCTCACCGGGCCTCTGCGAACTTCATCGAGATAACCCTTTCCAAAGGTCAGGACCGTAAAACGGAACCCTATTCTCTGACGGCAAAGCACTGGTCAAAGGAGCCTTGATTGAAAAGATCTTTCCTGTCAGCGGCTCTGGCTCTGCTGCTCCTCGTAACGGGTGCTGGTACTTTACAGGGGAATGACGACCTCAAAGAAAGAGGTCGGCTGCCTTTCGTCCCGGGTCTTGCGGATCGTCTTGTAATCAACCGGTATATCAGGGGCGATACTCTCGGGGTCATCAGGTGGACCTCTGAGGACGAGCCCACGGGCCCATCGAGCCGCTATTATCTCGGTGAGACTTTGAGTTCTCTCGGCCTGGTGTCCAGGGCAGCCTCCGCATACATGCAGGCCCTGCAGGGAGGGACACCTCTGGATTCCTGGTGGTCAACGGCTCTCGTAAGATATATCGAACTTCTCGAACTGTCTTCTGTACTCCCGGGCCTGGATATCTCTGTTGATATGGACAAACGTATTACCGGAGACGCGGCTCTTTATTTTGGTGCCTACCTTCGGAGAAAAGGGGAAACTGAACGTGCGCTGAAACTGCTTAAGTCAAACTTCACCGGATCCACTGAAATATCTGCTCTTTCCACAGCTGCCGTTTCTCAGATACAGGCAGCTTCTGATAAATGGGACCAGTCCCTTGTAACCCTTTCATCGTTCAGAACTTCCGAGATCTCAGCGGTCACCGACCTGGTGTATCTCCTCCAGGGATACGGCTATCTTGAAATCGACCAACCTCAGAAGGCAAGAGAGGCTTTTCTGACCATCCCGCCCTCGAGTCCATTTTCCCCTGAAGCATTATTCGGGCAGTCCTGGTCTCTCATCAAAACGGGAGACCTTCCAAAGGCAGTTGTTCGCCTTCAGGAACTCGTTAACCAACATCCGTACACACCCGCTGCAAGAAAGGCCACAATTGATCTTGCGCTTTGCTTCAGAGAGTTGGGGCTTTACGATAACGCCACCGAGTTTCTATCCAGTGAATCTGATCGATTACAGGAGATGAGCAGTTGGTTGAATTCCCTCGGCCATTCGGACTTCAGGGCCGGAGGAGACCTCCTCATTCTCATTGAGGGAGCTGTCAATAACAAACATCCCGACCAGACTGTGGTCGCTCGAACACCGGAATTCATCAAACAGTGGATCGTCATCGCAGCGAAGGATCCCCGGATCAGAAGAACAACGGCCTTGCTTAACGGTGTCCGGAACCTGGAAAGAATGCTCCAGGAACTGATTGCCAGACACCTTTCGGCCATTGAACACATTCAACGGGAGGTGTCCCTGGCAGATGACAGTATGACGGTCATCGAGGATCTTAACCACACACTTCTGACTGCTTCCAATCGCCTCCCCGTGTTTCTGGATGAAATCATCACCTCTCTGGAACAGGGTTCTCTGGAGGACTTCGCCCCGGAAAGTTCCATTTCTATCATTGGCAGAATCACCTCCCTGCAGACCCGATTGAGGACCATGGAAGCCAGCGTGGAGAAAATCAGAGGTTTCACACCGGTAATAAGCACCCTGAAAGAATCCTCCTCCATCACAGGGGAACAGGAGCAGTTGAACAGGATCCGGGAGAATGCCTACAAGGGTCTCATCAGTTCACGGAACTCTCTGAAAGATATCCGGTCAGACCTGAAAGCCCTGGAGGGACGGGTCTGGCTCCATGCCAAGGGGGAGGCCCGCAGAACAGAAATGGAAATAACTGACAGGGTTTCGGCAATCAGCGCCCGGATAGCAAGACTTAAGGACAAAACCGAAGAAACTCAAAATATCCTGGCTGTCCGGCTTTCACTTCTCATAAAATCCCGGGATGAGCTGAGTTCTCAGGTTGATCGTCTTAAAACCGCACTGAGCAAAAAACTTTCCGATCTGGAATCGGCCCTGCGGAATATGCAGATCAAAACACTTTTGCAAGTGGCTGATGAAGTCAGAGCCGTCCTTGAGGAAGAGGAAGCAAAGGTTGTCTTTTCAGCCGCTGACATAGAGGTCATGAAAATAGAAAATAATTTACGGGCCATGCAGGAAGCCATCCCATGAAGCGGAGTATCCTGGTTATATGCTTGTTCATCCTGGCAGCCTGCGCTACAGCGCCAACGCCCGGTGCACACCTGTCTCCTCGAGAACGGGAAGCACGGCTCCTGAGGGAAATAGATCGATCAAAAAAACTGGATGAAGCCCGGATCAACCGGATGATAGCCCGGGTGAAACGGGATGGATCATCTTTCCTGGCAGGCCAGGAAACGGAGGCCAGGAATCGATCCATTGAACTCTATCAATCCCTGCTGGAGCGTTTTCCGGAAAACAGCAATGACTACATGGCCGAGGCTGGCTTTCGCCTGGGCGAACTTCTCTTCGGGTCGGAAAGAGAACGGATTAGAAAGGTCATCGAAGAAGAGGGAGAAAGGGCAGATCCGATACCCGATTTTCGTGAAGCTATTGAAGCATATGCGGCGGTCATCAGGCGTTTTCCGCAGCACGCTCTGGTCGAGGATGCCCTCTATGGTCTTGCTTACTGCTACACGGAGCAGGGTGAGCCGGACAGAGCCGCTGCCGAGTATTCCCGACTCATCCAACGATATCCTCAGACCCGTTATTCTGTTGAGATCAACATGAGACTGGGAGAGTACTACTTTGAGATGGAGGATCTGGCCCAGGCTATCATCCACTATCAAAAGGTAGCTGAGGCCGACAATCCAAACTACAAGGACAAAGCACTTTACAAGATGGGATGGTGCTATTACAACCTCGATGAGTACGAAAAAGCAATCGACACCTTTTTTTCTCTTCTCGACTACGATCTTACCGGCATGGCCGCCTCTGAAAGCCTTGCCAATGAATCCATTGACATATTAGCGAGGTCCTTTGCTGAAAGCACCGGCACACCAGGTCTTGTCAGGATGCTTTCATCCAGGTCTCACGATCCCCG
>QIEJ01000042.1 GCA_003228585.1 Pseudomonadota bacterium | reverse complement strand
CTTCGTCTTCGGACCTGAACTTCGGTATTTTTTCACTCATATCTCTCGTATACCTCCTGCTCGCGCCGGCTCATGGAGCGTGCCGATATAACCCGGATCTTGTCCCCTCTCAAAGCAAACACCAGAAACAGCCGTTTTTCAGCATCTGTTTTTCCCAATGCGTAAAACCGCCCCTCATCCCGCGAGTGTTTTTCGTCATCCTTTACCACCAGGGGCCGGTTAAAAAAGAGCTGCTCGCACTCGAACGGCGACACCTGGTGCTTCTCCCAATTTTTGTCGATGTTGCCCTCATCCCAATCGAATCCGGCAGCGCCGAGAAGTTTCTCCCAGATGCCCATAGCAAAAGTATATAACAGACATATACATAACGCCAATTAAAAAGAACCGGTAAATCAGAGAGCCTGGCTTCCGGCCGGGTTCACGAGTCAACATCCAGCGTTACACAAACTCACCGCACCCAACCTCCACCCTCCCTCATTGCATGGGCTTGGGTGTCAGAGATTTCTGGAGATCAGGTTCAAGGTTCAATCCAAAACCCAAGATCCACATTCCAAAAGAAGGCGCTTGCCGCCGCGCTTTCCTTCGCTGCCTTCGCGGTGGAACATTCCGGTTTTACCGCGGAGGACGCCAAGGAAACCTCAACCCGCCCCCCCTCACCAAACCTTCCCCCTTCGCCGAGGCTGCGGGGGACAAGCAAGCTTCGTCTGGCATAAGGAATTCCCGCCGGTGACCCTGGTGGATGTAATGGACCGGCTGGGCGACACAATATGCGGTCCTCTCGGGACCCAATACCCTTCTGAAAAAGCCCGAAAGCTTTATCTGCTGCAGGGTTTGCCCAATATCGACCCAGTACTGGCAAAAAAAGGTTGACGAGGCTGGAAATTTAACCTACGTTTTGCCTATCGATATTATTTTTGTAAAACGCAGGAGACGATGATGGAAACAACGATCTCGAGTAAATTCCAGGTGGTGATTCCCAGGGATATCCGAAGAAAGCTGGGTTTGAAACCAAAACAGAAATTGCTCGTCATGGAAAAGGCCGGGATCCTTTACATGATCCCCCAGAGTCCGATGGAAAAACTCAAAGGCATCGCCGGCAAGGCCGCCGTTGAGGGTTTCCGGGAAAAGGACGAACGGTTCCGGTGAAATTGATAGACTCTTGCGGCTGGCTCGAGTTCTTCACGAACGGCCCCCTAAGCGATCTCTACGGCAGGGAGATAACGGTCAGCCTGAATGAAATCCTCGTTCCCTCCATCGTCCTTTATGAGGTCTTCAAGTTCCTGCTGAGGACTTCTTCCGAAATAGCGGCCATCCGCTGCACAGCTCACATGACCCAGTGCCGTGTGGTCGACCTTGACAGTGTCATGGCGCTTGAGGCCGCAGAAACCTCCATAAGAAACAGCCTGGCCATGGCCGACGCCATCGTTTATGCGATATCAAGAAAGTTCGAAGCCGAACTCTTCACCTCCGACGTAGACCTGAAGGGCTTGGCAGGTGTGACTTTCATAGATATAAAATAAAGAAGGCCACTCGGTGTGAGTGGCCTTCTTTATTTTATATGGTGAGCCGCCCCGGAATCGAACCGGGAACCTACGGATTAAGAGTCCGTTGCTCTGCCAGTTGAGCTAGCGGCCCGTTTGTTTATTTCTAACAAGGCCTCGGTTGATTGTAAAGCTTATGGCCTTGTTAGAGTACTCGACTTTACGACTATGCGACCTTGCGATTTCGGATCGACTTCGCTCGGTCGCCAAGTCGCCCGGTCGCGTCGTCGATCACTTATAGCACGCCCGGCCCTTCGACAGGCTCAGGGCAAGCTCACCCTTGGCCTCTCGGCCATAGGTTCGAATCCCATGAGCGGGAGTTGCAAAAAAGAGACCCTCGCGTGTGAGAGGGTCACTTTTTTGCATTGGCACGCCCGGCCCTTCGACAGGCTCAGGGCAGGCAGGATTCCCTTCCCTGCGCTCAGGGCAGGCTCACTAATGTTGCGAGGACGTGTTAATGAGGTCCCACTTTCTCGCCTTAGTAAGTCCTTTGAACTTTTTTTCCTGTTGGACGGCTTCCTCTTTTGGCATAGGTCCTTTGAGATACATGGAAGTGGGACATCCGTGTTGCCTCATCCTGTTTGGTGGGTCAGTCGTGATCCCGACATAAAGCCTTTGTCCTTTTGGAACAATATAGACCCACCAACGATCCAACTCTGTCCTCGCAACATGGTTCTCAAGCCAACATGGCCAATCCAAATATGCCCCGTATCATTCTGGGGCATATTTGGATTGGCACGCCCGGCAGGATTCGAACCTGCGACCTGCGGCTTCGAAGGCCGACGCTCTATCCAGCTGAGCTACGGGCGCATAAATCAATCCAAAATCCAAGATCCAAAATCAAACCAGGGACCTGAAATCTTTATATCCCCCTCACCCCAACCCTCTCCCCTTCGACTTAGCTCAGGGCTGGCCGCCGGGGGAGAGGGAGCAATACACCCTTGAGCGAGGGGCGATAATACTCAGCAGGGATGTATGTGTCAAGAGATCCCGACCAGTCTCAGGTCTAGCCTTCGGTGGTCTCCATTTTCTTGAGTTTCTTTCCCAGGAGGGTGGCCGCTATGACCAGGCTCGAGGAGATGAAGATCATGATGATGCCAAGCGCCGACAGCCTCCCCCACAGCCCGTCCTCGGCAAAACGCAGGATCTGCACCGCCAGCACCTCCGTTCCCGGACGGGAGAGCACCACCGAGAGGGTCAGTTCCCGCACGAACATTGTGGCCATGAGGATCCACCCCGAGATGATCCCCGGGATCAGCAGCGGGATGACGATCCGGCGCATGGTGTAGAACGGGCCCGCGCCGCAGACCCTGGCAGACTCCTCCAGGTTACTGTGTATCTGGACAAACGCGCTGGAAAGCGGCCTGATCCCGTAAGGCAGGTAGGTGGCGATGTACCCGATGAGCAGAGCCGTGAGGGTCGCGTATAGGGGCGTGCGCACGAAGAACCACATGAACCCCACCCCGATGACGATGCCGGGGAAGGAGAAGGACAGGAAGCTGAGCGACTCGAGGATACCCGCCGCCACCGTGCGCTTCTTTACGATGACGTAGGACACGAAGATGGACAGTATTATCCCCAGTGTGGCCCCCACCACGCCCAGGGTAACGCTGTTCTTCAGCGCCAGCAGAGACACCGGATCCTTGAGCACGTCTATCCAGTTCTTCCAGCTCATCTGAGCGAACGCCTTGGCGCTGGGCATCATGACATAGGGGAGCATGGAGGTGTAAAAGAGCACGATCACCGGCACCACGATGAGCACGAAGGACAGCAGCCCGACGACAGCGAAGAGGGGGTACTTGTAGCCTTTCAGGTCGATGAGGGCCGGCTTGAACCCCCGGCTCGAGATAGTGACATACTTGCTGCTCTCGGAGGTCAGGTAGCGGTACAGGTAGATCAGGACGATGGAGGCGGCCAGGGCGCTCATGCCCACAGCCGCGGCTTTCCCGTAATCGGCAGCGAATCCGGTGGAGATGATCCTGTAGATGTGGGTGGACAGGACGTATATCCTGCCCGGCATCCCGACTATGGAGGGTACCGCGAAGGAGGCCAGGCTCCTGACGATGACCAGGATGACGGAGGCCAGGATGGCCGGCCGCAGCACCGGCAGCGTGACCCGGGTCAGCGTCCGGAAGACCGAAGCACCGCACACCTTGGAGGACTCCTCGAGCGAAACGTCAAAAGCGCTCATGGCGGGCGCCAGGATCAGATAAGCGATGGGAAGGTCCAAAAGGCCCTCCACCAGGATCATTCCCGGCAGGGAATAGATATTGAAAAATGAGTTCTCGAGCCCGAACAGATGCATGGCGAGCCGGTTCAGGATCCCGTTGCTGGGGTTCAGCAGAAGCACCCAACTCACAGAGAACAGGATGTGCGGGATCATCATCGGGATGATGGATATGACCCCGAAGAGAAACTTGAACGGGATGTTGGTCCGCGTGTTCATGTAGGCCAGAAACAGCGCGAAAAGCGTGGCCAACACGGCCGAGCCCAGGGTGAAGATCAGTGTGTTCAGCAGGATGTCGGCGAAAGCCGGGTCAGTGTACGCCTCCACGTACTTGTCCACCGTCAGGGTGCCGAAGGTTCCGAACCCTTCCGAGAAACTCCCGATGACCAGCATCAGGACGGGGAGCACCGTCAGGAAGCCGACAATGAGAATAAGTGTCGGGGTGAGGGGCGGCTTTTTCAGCATGCCCGGCCCTAGACTCCAAGCAGGAAGCAGTGGTCGGAGTCGAAGGATATGTAGATGTCGTCCCCTTCCACGATATTGACGGTGGGCGGGATGGTGGTGGTCAGCAGGGTGTCCCCTATCCTGATCTCCCCCTCGTAGGCCTCACCAATGAAGATCAGCGTCTCCATCTTCCCGAGGAATGTGTTCCTCTTCCCGGCCTCGTCGGTGGCGGCCAGGTTTATGAACTCGGGGCGCACGCAGAGCATGGCCTCTGTGCCCACCGGGATGTCGTGGCTGTTGAGCCCAATGATGGGGCCGATGCCGGTGTCGATGACGGCATGTGAACCCTCGAGGACCGAAACCTTGCCCTTGATCAGGTTGGCCCGCCCGATGAAATCGGCCACGAACCGGTCGTCGGAGTTGAAGTAGATCTTCTTCGGATCCCCCACCTCGACGATACCCCCGGACCGCATGACGGCTATCAGGTCCGAGAGAGCCAAGGCTTCGATGCGGTCGTGGGTGACGTAGACCGCCGTGATCTGAAGTTTCGTCAGGAAGCTGCGAAGCTCCTTGCGGGTCTCCTCCCGGAGTTTGGCGTCCAGGTTGCTCAGCGGCTCGTCGAAGAGGATGACCTTGGGCTCGGCCACCAGGGCGCGCGCCAGGGCGACCCGCTGCTGCTGCCCGCCGGACAGCTTGGTGGCGGGGCGTTTCTCGAACCCATCAAGTTGAACGAAACTCAGAGCCTTTGCCACGCTCTTTCTGATCTCGTCCTTTGATATGTTCCGGCTCTGCAGGGGGAAAGCCACATTGTTGAACACGTTCATGTGCGGCCAGATGGCGTAGGTCTGGAACACCATACCCAGCCCCCGCTTTTCGGGCGGCACGAAGATGCCCTTCTCCTTCGACCAGACGATCTCGCCGCCGATGGCGATCTCGCCCGCGTCGGGGGACTCCAGTCCCACGATGCACCGAAGCAGCGTGGTCTTGCCGCAGCCGCTGGGGCCAAGGAGGGTGAAGATCCGGTTGGCTGGGATTTCGAGGTCGACGTTGTCCAGCGCCCTGATCCGCTTTCCCTCTGAATAGTAGTCCCTGGTAAGACCTTTTATGTGTATTTCCATGAGTCCCCGGCCTGAAAAATCCCGGGGCCAGAGACCCGGCCCCGGGAAAGATGTGTACCCTGATTATTAAACGCCGATC